>CAYUIZ010000014.1:0-41069 GCA_964444885.1 uncultured Sphingobacteriaceae bacterium
GAAGTAACCGAATACATCCAACATGCTCCAAATGAGCAGAAAGAAATAATGAGCGTTATACGTGCGCTAATCCATCAAAGCATACCCGATGTAACCGAAGCGTTCAAATGGAGCAGGCCCGTTTTTAAAACGACAAAAGATTTTGCCTATTTCCTGACCAACAAAAATTATGTCACCGTGGGTTTTACGAAAGACATCGAAAAGCTGGAAGACCCAAACAAATTATTGGAAGGAACCGGAAAAACGATGCGACACATCAAACTAAAAAACGTGTCGGACATTGACAGTGAAGTATTAAAAGAATGGTTTACACGTATCACGACTGAATAAAAGCGCCTACACACAAATAGCGGGTTGGCAAAATGGCGGGATCAGAAGAATAGTTCGGGGGTAAAAACCCGCCCCCGGCGCCTAGTCGCGAAACGTTTTTGACAAGCCCCTAAAGGATCATTCAGCATCCCATGTAAAACCTAAATCCGCCAAGGTTGTTTTAAGACTGAAATATTTATAATCAACAGTCTAATAACAGGCAACATGGAAAAAGTAACGAAACCCAAGGTCAAACTCCTTGCTTCAGGTACGCACTTCGTAGCTAAACAAATGCAAGGAAGTGAAGGAGATTTATTGCCAAAACACTTTGCGAATGTCGAATCAATCATATTTATTCACGAAGGAACGTGCATTCTTAAAATAAACGGCGAAGATAAACTGCTCAAACAAGGTGATGCATTTATCGTACCGGCCGAAATCAAACATCAGTTTAAAGCGATAACCGATTTTAAAGGTGTCCACTTTATGCCAAAAGAGATTGAATTTCAATTTTTTGAATAATCCATAATTTTCTAAACCCATCGCCCACGGTTTAAACCGTAGGCGATGTCATTACCGACTTATCCGCAGCGTCGGTCCGGGTTCGCCTTCCGAACTCCCTGCCACCGCCACCACATAATATTCATAGGTGGCGTCCGGGCTCACCTGCACGTCCACGTATGACTGATTAGCCGGTGCTACCCCAATTTTCGTGAATTCACGGGCGTCGCCCGATCTTCTGTAAATGGCATATTCGCCTCGCTGATGGGTCAGGGATATCGGCCAGGACACTTCTATTCCCTTGGTGATGTTTCGTAAGTTGATGACCAACGGGGACGCCAATGTGTCGTCCACCCCGCGACGTGTTGATACGGATAAGGGCGATAATACGCTGAAATTGCCCCACACATCGCGGGTGCTGACGGCATAGGCATACGCTACGCCGGGAACGGCTGTGGAATCCGTATATCCGGGAAGTGTCCACGTATCGTGCAGCATCTCAAATTGATCGCTTGCTTCGTCGCGCCGAAACACCGCGTAGCCCGTTATCCGGTCATCAATTTCCATCACGTCGTTCCAGGTCAGGTAGACACCTTCAGGCCCGTCGAGCGTCACCAAACCGCCAGGAGGAGTCAGTACCTGCGGTTGCTGTACGGCCACCGTGACGATCTGTGACGTGTCGCTGAGTTGCTGCTGCTGGTCCATCGCCAAAACGGCATAATGCAACTGCCCCGAATACCCGGCCGTGAGAACGCTATCGAGATAAACGGTATCCTGCACCGTGGATGATATCAGGTCCATGCGATCGGGCGATGTGCCTCGCAATACGTAAAAGCCATAGGTATCTAATCCGTCGGGCACCCACCAGCTCAGTTTAACGCCTTGCTCCGTGGCGGTCGCCCGCACCCCGTCGGGCGCCAACGGCGGCAAATCCCCACCCGGGATCGACGCTACCGCGGCCACTTCAGCGGGCTTGATAAAATCCTCATCGGTCTGGCTGACAAAGACGGGCTTCACGCGGTAATGGTACATGGATCCCGATAGCACCCGACGGTCGACATAACCGACCTCGTGGGCGCCGATGGTGTCCAACACCACATACGCTGAATCGTAGTTTCGCGACTTGGCGATGGCGATACCCGTGTAGATCGCTTCGCTTGGCAACCTGTTCCAACGTAGGCGAACGCCTTGTTCGTCCGTTTCCGCGCGAAGTTCGGTGATCGGGCTTACATTCCCCGCGTCATACGCCAGTGCATGCAACGTATCGGAAGGAAGCCCGACGTTGCCCACCCAATCGGCGAGCCTGGCATAGTAGGAATAACGAAGGCCGGGCTTCACCGCAGCCTGCAAGTGGACGAAACTGCTATCGCTTTCGGCCGCGCGGATAATCAGGCTTGACTGCAAACGCCCAAACTCCCCCTGCCCTTCTTGCTTGAAAATATCAGCCTGTAGGCCGATCGTTTCCTGAAAAGTCGAATATGGCGTTGCCCATGAAACGGTTACCAAGCTATCCGACACCAAATAATTGCCGACGGCGAACTGCTCCGTATAATTCGTATATCCGGCTCCCGCCGTTAGCTCCAGGCTGCCTTTCAGCGATTCGCCCTGGTAGTTTTCAATCCGGTAACGAACGGATTGGCCCACGGTCCAACTCTTGTCGATATAGATCAGTCCAAAGGCTTCCATCGACTGCTTCGCAAATGCGTATAACCCGATTTTATCGACGGGTTCCCCGGCGTAGAAACGGTACGCGTCAAGATCGGACTTCAGCTCAAAATCAGTTTTGATCTGGTCTACCAATGCACCGCCGAGCTGCTTTCGGAAGGCTTCCGCATTTTCCGGGAATTTAATTTCAGCAAGGGTCTCCCACGTGTCTGACCCGTCGATTGCCTTGTGAATGACCAGGCGCTCCTCGGGGTTGAAGTGTGTCCGTTGCAGGGATGTTGCCAACAGGGGAAGCATGGCACCGTCCGGTCCCGTCAGCACTTCCGTGCCCCAATCATCGTGAAGTGTCTGGGCTGCCGTACTAGCCAGCATCAATAGCAGCGCTGCACCCGTCGTTATTATGTTCCGCATCATTATGAAAATTAATCGCACCATACGTTATTATCCTTAAACTGGCCCAGCCCGCCCCCCAAGGTCAGGCCGTTATCATACTTCAAATGGGCATATACATCGGTGCAGATCCGTACCCCCAGGCCACCCCTGATTCGATAGTCGTTGCACGCTGCCGCCTTATTACCCGCGTACAGGGATAGGCTGCCCCCCATCTTGCCGTCGAAGTGCCAGCGGTTATTGTAGCCACCAGCGATATCGAAGCAGAAGAGTGCATCGCCTCCCACGCCAATATACTGATTGAATACGGTCAATCCGGCCGTACCACCGAAGGCGGTTTTGCCCTTGAGGCGGAGGAAATATTGGTTCGAGGCAAAGTTCGATATGAATGTGGATTGCAGCCGCACGTCATAATACGCCTGAACGGTAACCTTCGGGCACCACCATCGCTCAAAACTCCAGTCGATGCGCTTATTGGCCTGCAAGTTCCCGTAGAGGTAAAGTCCGCTGAATACCGGGGCGTTGTAATCGGCGTCCATATGAGCGAAGTAGTTTCGAATGGATGTATTGGCGTTGGTTTTCGGGTTCTTGACGTTGAACGCCATCACGTAATCCACGGTGGCCTGCTTAAATCCGAGCAACGACGCCTTGGCTTGTACCCCAAGGAACGCATAAGTATCCTGCTCGTCCCAACTAACGGCAAAATCCCCGTTGATCTGCAACGCGCCCAGCTTGGGAAGCGGCTCGAATTTGGCATCCACGGCCACCGTCATCTTCTTGGACGGGGTATTCAGCATGACATGCGCTTTCGACAACTTCAGGACGTCGGCCACCACCAGTTCCACGGAGCCTTCGATGACCACGCCCAGCGGGTCTTTGCCGACCGTCAGGTCAATGTTGTCCAGTTTCGCGGCCGAAGAAAGGCCCGCTACGGATATGGCGCCCTGTATGGTGGCGGAGAAAGCCTTGGAACGCGATGCGTACGAGAAGCCCCCACCCAACTTATCGATGGTGATCGCCCCGATCGGTATCATGGCTCCGGCCTGAAAATTGCCGCCTAGGGCAATGCCGCCACCCGATTTCAGCCTATGGAAGAAGAAGTCGATGTCCGCCGTGATCGGCGATTCGGGGATCGCGACCGTCCCTGCGCCCGCAAACCCTTGCTTCTCCGTATCGTCCACAAGCGAAAGTTCGATGCCAGCCGTCAAAATAGGCACCTCGAGGTTGGCTTTGACTTTGTCAACCGCATAGCTTACTTCGCCGCGTGCGTCTGCCGTGAAACGGATATTTCCAACTTCAAACGTGAAACCCGGGATATCCGTTTTAAATTCACCGCGCACCGATACGTAGGGCGCCCCTTGGTCGGGGTTGCTGACGTCGATGCCGTTCACCGCCAATGAGGCAAACCCGAGGTCGGCACGTTTATCCACCGGTATATCGATAAAGAACTTGCCGTCGGTCTGAATCTGCAATGTGTTGATCTCAAAGGTCGTCGAAATCAGCTTTTGCAATTGCATGACGGCACTTCCGCCTAAACTATACACATCCGTTTCGCCAACCCGATTAAATGAAAGCGGATTAATTCCAGTCTTAACCTGCAGCAGGTGGTACACATTCATGCCTATCTCGGGCAAATGGAATTTGCCACCGTAGATGGCGTCTTTAGCCATGCGCAGGTCTTCGAAAATTAGGCTTACCTTATCGGAATACGGGAAATCCACATCCAGCGTACCGTTAAACTTAAACCCGCCCTCGTCCAGCGACACCGTGCCGAGGCGTGCGGCCCATTCGCCGATGCGAAGCGTCGGAATCGTGGTCTCGTCGATCAGCAAGGATTCGATACCAAACGATTTGCTGATGGTTAGTTCCGTCACCGCGATGTGCGTGGAGTCGATAATGCCCAAATGAGGCGTCGTGATGCTGCCCGCGAGCGAGAGGCCGAGCTGGCTTATCCGCGAACGTGCCAAATCAAGCGCAAAGTTAAACCCGTAAAGCTCGATTGCCGTAGACGCTTGGTCCATTCGTGCCAACTGCAGCGTAAACTCGGGCACGCCGCTGTTGATATCTTCATGGAATACTTCAATGTCAGCGATGCCCGATTCTGCATGCGGCGTCAGGTAAGTCCGGCCCAGATTGCCGTAGTGAATGCCGAGTGTCCGACGCTGGAACGCTTGTCCGTCGACCCGCAGTTTGCCACTAATGCTCCCCTTTCCGTCGGGATTGCGCTTGACCGTTAGATACTCGTCCCCTTCCAAGCGCAGCGGCAAGTAATCAAAGAGCTTGATGGGCAGCGTTTTTTTCTGCGTAACCACTTCATTGTCTTTCGGAATCGCCTTTCCTTCCGCATCGAAGGTTACGTGGACCTTATCAAACGCCAGTTCCGCAACGGTCGTTCCGTCAAACAAGCCGGGATGGGCTTGGAGGTTGACGAACTTTCCTTTCCATATCTCACCTTCCGGCGCATCGGGGTCGGGTTTGGTGCTTTCCAGCCGTATTTCGAAGCCCAAGAGTGTGGACAGGTCCTTGCCTCCACCGTCTTTCAGGTCGAAATTGATTTCTGCCGCCACGCCTGCTTGCAGTACGCTGTGCTCCTCGGCGCCGATGTAGCCTGTCTTGCCCGCACGTAACGTCTCTTCCCCTGCCGGCACGTACAGGCTATATAAACCGAGTTCACTGGTCGTCGTTGTTAGGTAAGGCCTACCGTCTACTTCCACGGTGGCCACCCCTACAGGCGTGTTGCCTTGGCTAACCTTGCCGTAGACTTTGACACCGCGTGCCAAGGGTATCGACACTTCCGTCACCTGCCCGTCTACCGGTATATCGATGCTGTATTGCCCGCCGACATAACCGCTGGCCGTATCGGGCATGACGGTCACTAACGCAGGCCCGTCCACGCCCTCCAGCATCCAAGTTCCCGCTTGATTGGTAGTGGATGTCGTATCGTATGCCGTAATGGTTACGTGGGCGAGACGCAGGCCGGGGTCATCCCGGTCATGCACGACAAACCGTACATTGCCAGACTGTCTGTGCAAGGGACCGACATCCCCGAGTTGCTGCGTGGTATTCCCGGATACCTGCATCGGTACGTCCAGTGCCGCGTAGCCGTACTTGCTAATCTGCAACACATGGTCGCCGGGATAATATTGCAACGAGAATGTGCCGTCGTCAGCGGTTTCGACCAATGCCGTGCTGCCTTTCACATTCAGGCGGGCATTTGGCACAGGGTTTTGTGCAGGGTCAACCACCCGGCCGCTAACGGCGACAAGTTCGGGACTGACGACAAACTCTTGGTAATTATTGCTTCCCGGCGTAGGCCGGATGGTAAATTCACGGGTTTCGGGCACCACCGCCATTTGGCGGTAGCTGGCCGGCAATTGGATCATCCGGACGGTGTACGTCGCGCCCGGCTTTAGAATAGGCAGGTTACCGATGTAAAAGTCGCCTGCGCTGTCGGTACGGACGGTGTAAGGCGCGTCTGTTTGATAGCTCAGCTCGTTGATATTAAGCGGAACCAAACCGGGTAGCGCATTCAGGTTTCCACCCACGTCGATCATTGCCGGGCTGGCAGTCATCGCACCGCCTCCCACCCAGGCAGCCGCGACCGCGGCCTGTGGCGCTTGCGCTTGCGCTTGCGCTTGCGTTTGCGTTTGCACCGGTACGCTGGGGGACATCATCCCTGCGGTAAAACGGGCGTTGACGGGCGCCATCAGCGGCATCGCAACCAAGCCTGTCTGTTCGAGGTCGTCCGCATTAAACCCGACCTGAACGTAGGCACCTGCTATGCCTTGTACGGTTTGCCCCGACTTGACGACCACCCGGCCTGTCACCGAAGGGGACGCTACGCGGAGCTTGTACGCGGGCTCAACGACCAACACCTCATTCCTGGAAACGGTGTTCTCCGTTACCGCAAGCCTGACGGTGCGCGCCTGCAGGGCTTCGGATTGGGGCGAAACCTCTACCCACAAACTACTGGAATAAAAGAGCGTACCGAAACTGGCCCGCTGCTGCCCGGATACCGTGGCTTTGGCCTTGCCTACAGCAACCATTTCCTTGCCGTTGATGGTTTTACTTACACGGTCCTGACTGCTCAGCAAGCCCTCCTGTTTCAAGTAAGGATTCGCATCGATTTCGGCCGCTTCCCGATACACCGTCACATCAAGTTGTCCGTCTAGTTGCTCGCCGTGTTCGCCGTCGACAGCAAACGAGGGCTGGAATCGGAACGTATTGGCAATCAACGTATGTTCACCGACGTTGATCACGGGCTGTTCCGGATCCAAGGCGCCTATTTCGACCTCGAATCGTTCGAAATCGGGTATATTGGCCACCAAAAAAAGGCTCACATGCTTAACGCCCACAAACTTCGGATCCACTATTTCCACCGTAAAATCACCTTCGTTATTCGTCTTCACCGTGCCTACCGTAACCGGAGTGACATTGCTTCCGAACCGTCCAGCATCCACCTGCATCCGCGCCTGTATGGTCAGCGTGGCGCCCGCCAGTGGATAGGTTTCCGACGCGGCGTGCGGGGGACTTTGCACACTGCCTAAGCCGACGCCGGCCGTGCCACTCGCGCTAACCAGCGAAGGGGTGTGCAATGTGGCAACGACGCCCCCAACGGGTTGCGCCATGGTGTTGACGGCCGGGTATGCTGCCATCTTGAACGCGGTTCCAACGGTGGGATCCGCTTTCAGCAATGCCGCCGGGTTTTGCAATGCGCCATTGAGGTTGGCCGAGGCTTGGGCTAGGCCCGCATGCTGTACCTGCGTGCTGATTGCGTTGCTCGCGAAACTTTCGCGGATTTGGTTCATGTTCTGCTGCTGTTGGATCGTCGTTGCATGACGATGTTCCTGCTCGCGAAACGCCCATTTCAGTGTGCCGCTGACGCTGTGCGTCGCAAATGTTTTATCGGTCACCGGGTCCTCACTGGATGTCGACCCCGGCGTGGTCTCCCCGCCCTCGCCATCGCCTTGCTGCGCAGCAATCGCCGGATTCTCCCCGTACGTGAACACGATCACCTCGCTCCGCCCATTATTACGTATGGCGGTTCGCCGAAGCGGATCGTCAGCCTCCACCACCAGCGCATACCGGCGGCCGGGCGTGAGCGCCGGTTCTGCCGGGCCATATAACAAGGTGTTTTGGTTTACCGTCCGCTCAAAAAACGAATTGGAAGTCCATATCGCTTCCACCGGGTCGCGATCGGTAAGCATTTCGACCATCCGAACGCGGTACTGCAGGTGCGGCGGCGCACCAGGAGGCGTCGACCACGTGATGACAAAGCTCTGTATGCCCGGACTGATGATCTCCTGTTCATGGAACGGCGACACGATGGTGGGCGGCTCGAGGTTCGTAATCGACAGCATGGTACAGCCCAAAGGCTCTTCCGGACTCAGCGGAATCCCCGGCTGGTGGTAGTCAAACGCCCGGATGCAAAAATCATACATGCCCTCCGGGAGCCCGCTCCCGTTGATGAAATCCCGTTCGGATAGGCCGACCAGATCCAGGTTGTGGTAGTCAAACAAGTGGATCAGGTCATTGCCATTCAGTGTCTTGGTTTCCATGGGCCCCAGCACGATCGGGTTAGGGCTCCGGAATCCTTCCTTCAGGATAATGGCAATGCCGTTGCCGCCGGAGATGCTCCCCCTCAACTGGAGGTTTTGGGTACTGGTGGAGGTATTGGTCAGCGTGAGCAAGATCAACTCGGGGCGTGAGCCGTATTCGCTGATATTGCTTTGGTAGGGTGGCACGATGTTGACCTGCAGATTCACTTGCGCCGTCGCAGGGCGCAACGCAGCAAGCAACAGCAAAAGGAAGATGGCCCACCGTGGGTCGTTGCCCGTTATTTTCATCGCTTTAGGGTTTTAAAAGGTAAATTGATAAGCCAGTTCGCCGCGGGTTTCCGTAAAAGCCGGATTGGTGGAAATTATTGCCGTACCGGGGTTGTTGTTGGTGACGAAAACATTCGTCCGCAGCGCGTGGTGCTTGGTCAATTGATACGAGGCATTCATTGACGCATTGATGATCAAGCTTTTTCCCGTCAGTTCGGCGATGCCCTGGGTCACGCTTCCATTCATGCCGACCTGGGCCTTGCCATCCGCCGTGCTGTAGTTTCCGCCTAAGCTGGCACCCTGATACGTATCCTCCATATTACTGTGTTTCAAACCGGTATAATTCAAGTTGGCAAATAAACTGACCCGCTTGGCAGGGAATGCTACGGTGTAACTGAGCACGTATTGGTTGGTGTAAATGTCGCGTTGCATGGCTTCCGAATCGAAATAGCCATTAAAATCCTTCATGCCGCTTAGGTTAACCGAGGCCATGACCATGTGGGTGATGGTGGGCGAGGCGATCAGATAGCGGGGCATGAAGCTAAATACCTGCGTGGTTTGCACGATTTTTAAGGAGTCGGCAAAACGCAACGTTTTGGGCGTCTGATTATTGGAGAAGTTGCTGTAATTAAAGTCCAGCCCGAGCCGGTCGGTAAATTGCGCGGAGATGTTAGCCGTTCCCACAAAACGTTTGTTGGTGGCCTCCTTCTGCTTCTTCAGGTTGTCGCGCTGGATGCCCGCACTCACGTTCCCGCGGAGCTTGCCCGACGGCAGGCTGAATGTAGGGTTGATGGTATATGCCTCCAGGTCATTACTGAAAAAGTACGTCCCCATCGACCTGAAGTTGGGTTCTATCCGGCGGTAGTTGAGTTTTATGCGGTAATAGCGCTCGGCATACCCCGTGCCGACATTCAACGCGGTGAAGAGTTGTGAGGATCCGTTGACATTGAAACTGCCCCGCAGGGCTTCCAGCACCGAATTGTCCAGCGTATCTATCCCGATAGGCGAATTGATGTCATTCGTGTATACACTGACCGCGCCGTCGCTCTCGACAAACACCTTATTTTCAAAAAAAGCAAGCCTGGCCTTGAACCCTAAAACTGCATTACTCGCCGCCAAGACATTGCTCCCGTCCGGAATAATGGCCAGCGGCCGCGTCGTGGAGTCGTCCTGTGCGCTCAGAAAGGACAACTCAAAATGATTTTCCTGCGTGCCGTAGCCCAATTTGGCGGCAAGGCCCTTTCGCGAGAAGGAGAAAGGCACCAGCGCTTGCAACGTCGTGTCGATGACCGTGGCGCGGTTGAGCCGGCCGTACATAAAGCCCACCCGGAGCTTACCCGGATTGAGCTCAAAACCACCGCCCAGCATGGTATGGCCCGCTAGCGTATACGGCGAAAAGTTCAGGTTGCGGTACCCACCGTGCAGCGTGACCCATTTATACCGCGGACTCATCCCAAACTGGTTGAAGGGCTGGCGGAAGGATTTATCCTGCTGGCTATAGGTAAAGGAAAACGGAATGTTCCACCCGTATAGGGACACCGCAGCATTGCCGTCGAACAGGTAACTGAAGGGGTCTTGCCGGCCGGGAATTCCGCTCGCGTTATACATAAAGCTCCGGGCTTGCATGTTGCCCGAAAACACAATGGGCCGAGCCTGCCCCAGGTTAGTCAGATCTTGGGCATCGCTGGTGAGCCCGCAAAAGAGCAGCAAGCATCCCGCTAGAAGTTTCGGGACAAGCGCGTTGATGGTTTCAGTGATGTGCATAATTCTCACGAGGTATGGACGGCGGGCACCCTGTAAACGGAACGCGCGCAAAATCCTTGGCTACTGTCTTTCATAGATAGCTTATTGTTTGGTTGTGAAGCGGTGGCAGCGTAGTCGGCGTGCGGCAAAGGAATCTGCAATAAATCGATTCCCGCGTGGGAATATTCCCGTTGCCAAACCGAGCGGTAAGCTTCGCTTATCTCACGCTTCTGGACACTTCGGTGCTAATGTCCCAAAGCAAGCCTATTTTGCAGCGTGGCGCAATAGATAGTGAGAATTCGATAGGTTTGGGTTAGAATTCGTGCGGGTTTCCCAAGACAACGCCCGTTGCCGAAGCGCAAATCCGGGAAAGGATACAATGAAACGGGACAGTATACCGAAAGCACGCGAACGGGGACCGCGCCGCTGCGCCGGCCTGCCGCGGGGCGGCAGCTGACGGACGAGGGGTGGCCTTTATCGCTTGATCGCTTCAAACAGACCAACGATAAGCTGCCTGCGGTTGGCACTTACGGGTATTTCCTTCCCGTTGGCAAGCACAATATACCCGCCATCGTTGCGCACGTACTTCTTCATGTGGTGGGGATTGATCAGGTAGGACTGATGCGTCCGGATAAACAGGAATTTTTCCATTACCTTCTCAAATTCCTTGAGTGTTTTGCTTATCAAAAGCTTTTTGCCACACTCGAAATGGATGTTGGTGTAGTTATTTTCGCTTTGGCAATACAACACGGACTTCACATTGATAAATTCAAACCCATCGAGGATCGGCACAGCCACTTTCGTGCCGAGCAACTCGTCCTTTTTCAGGTTGTCGATTAGCGCGCTAATCTGGTTCGTGTCATTCTCCAGCTCGCGTTTCTCCTGCCAGTTGGTGACCGCTTCGATCAGCTCGGCTTCATCAATGGGCTTCAGCAGATAATTGACGGCCCTGGCTCGAAACGCCGGTATGGCATATTGGCTGTAAGCCGTCGTGAAAATAACGTCGAACGAAGGTTGTTCGAGCATCTCCAGCAACTCGAACCCGTTGATTTCCGGCATTTCCACGTCCAGGAAGAGAAGGTCGATTTCCGTATTCCGCAACACTTTAATGGCTTCCCGTGGCTTGATGCTATGGAATACGACTTCGAAGTCAGGGAACAAACCGTTAATATGCAACAACAGGCTTTTTACGCAGTGCTGCTCATCGTCGATAATCGCTATTTTCATTTCTTTTTTTTCTTGCATTAATTGGAATTCGCGGAAAGTCGATTTGCCAGCATGCGGGCCAATTCGATATCATCGTCCGTGGCGGGATGGGTAGGGGCCGCGCGCAGCGGGTCCGGCTTGGGTGGATGGCCAGGGGGCTCGGCGTCGCGGTCGATACCAATGATAACCTGTACGCGCGTTCCCTGCGTGTTTCCGTCGCTATCGGTGATTCCCTTGATTTCCCAGTCGATACGTCCTCCAAAACTCTTATTATATAGCTCAATCCGTTTCGTCGTTATGCGGTGGCCCATGCTCTTGTGGCCACGCGATTCCGATCCGTGCTCCGTAAAGCCCACGCCGTTGTCTTCAATGTTGATGATAATACCCGAGTCTCGTGAAATAGCTTCAATCATGATCTTTTTTTGAGGCTTCTCACTGGGCAACAGGCCGTGCCAGATTGCGTTTTCCACAAACGGTTGCAACAACATCGCCGGCATCACCTTGCGGTCTGCCCATTGATGGACGCCATCGTCAATATAGTACTCGAAATCCGCGTCGAACCGGATGGCTTCCAGCTTGAGGAAATCCTCCAGCAACCTCAGCTCCGCCGCTACCGTGTGAATGGGCTGCTCGGAAGTTTCGAGTACCCGACGGATAAAGCGGCTGAAGGTAACCAAGTAGCGCGTGGCATTTTCATTGTCGTTTTTTTGGATCATGTACTTGATTGCCCCCAAGCTGTTGAACATAAAATGGGGGTTTACCTGCATGCGGGTCGCAATCATTTCGGACTCCATCAGGCTTTTCTCGTACACGGCCCGCACGTTGTCTTCCCGTTGCTGCGCGATGAGCGCCAACGCCCTCCGGCGCAAACGTCTGATCCGGACCAGGAAAAAGATCAGCCCCAAGAGCAATACCACCACCCCCAACATGACGTAGATAAGGAGTATCCGGCGCTCCAGTTCGGCCTCTTTGAGTAGCTTATCGTTTGTCAGCAGCCTGATTTCGTTCTCCTGATTCTCAAAATCGTACTTCCGCTTAATGGCCGTCACCGCTGTTTCCTGCTCGACGCGTGCGATGCTATCTTTATACAACTGTGCTGTTTTGTAATAAGCTAGGGCATTTTTTGTGTCATTCTGGTCCTCATAGATTTGCGCGATTTGCGCAGCGGTCTCTTGGATCAGGCTTTTATTCGCATGCTTGTAGCCTGTTTCCAACGCCTGCAGGAAGTACGGCAACGCGTCGGCACGTTGGTGATTGCGGTAGCGGATATCCCCGAGGCGATACAGCACGTACGCCAGGCCAATATCGTTGTCCAGCTCCTCGTAATACGCTCTTGCACGCTGGAAATGGCGCTCGGCTACCTGCAGGTCCTTCCCTTCGCGCAGGTAGCTCGTACCCAGCGCCCTGAATGTGATGGCCAGTCCGTTTTTATCCGCCATTGCCTCGTTCAGCGATTGCAACTGATTGAAGTATCCCCGCGCTTCCGCGTAGGCGCCTTGCTCGTCATAATAATTGCCGATCGAAAAATAATGCATGGCTTGTCCCAGCGTATTGCCGGCCTCCTTGGCCAACTCGAGGGCTTGGTGCATGTACGACAACCCTTCTTCCTCCCTAGCCCCGATGTTCAACAGCACGATGCCAATGCCGCTGGACGCGATTTCCATATTTCTCTTGTCGCCTGCTTCCTTGGCGATGGCCAGCGAGCGCAGGTAATACCGTGCAGCGACTACGTCATCCCCGTTGTGGCGCGCCGCCACCCCGGTATTATTGGCGTAGATCATTTTGCTCAACGCGGGCGCATCGGCTAGGTTTTCGACCAGGTCAAATGCTTTCTTATGCAGCGGCAAGGATTCCGCGTAGTACTGATGGTAGCGATAAAGCAATCCCAGATTATCCAAACTTTTGGCATACAGCAATGTATTATCCATCCCGGCCGCGATTTCGACTGCCGCTGCGGCTTGATCGACACAGACGTGTTCGCTGTGGCTGCCCCGGTGTTGGTGCCTCGAGATCTTGATATGTAACTCCACCTTCGTGGAATCGTCCGGCGCGCTTTGCAGTAACGTCCGCAGGCTGTCCAACCTAGGGTCGGAGAAACCAGCGAACGCATGCGCCACGCCGCAGATTCCCCAAAGCAACAGGATGATGTATGTCCTTTTATTCATAGCAGATGCAATATAGGCAATAACGCCTACCTTTCTGATAATGTGATAATAAAGGTAGCTTCAGTCCCCCTACGGATCCCATCGTTAAGCTCATCGATTGTAAAATCTATCGTATTATCGAAACTATAATTAAATAACTTAATTCGTTCTTTCGTCAGCGAAATTCCCCTCTGTTCGCCCTGCTCCCTTCGCTGGAGCTTCCGTTGGGCGCTTATCCAGCCAACGCCGTTATCCGCTATCCGAATAACCAGTCGCCCCGCCTCGGGGACGACGCTGATCGTGATTTCCTTATCCACGTCGGGGCTACTCATCGCGCCGTGCCACACGGCGTTCTCCACCACCGGATAGAGAAGCATCGGCGGCACCATCACCCCGCCCAGCATCGCTTGGGTAGCGCCCGTGATGCGGTAGGAAAAGTCCTGGCCAAACCGGTTTCGCTCCAGTTTAAGGTATTTCTCGATGATATCCAACTCTTCGGCCATGGATATAGCCGGCTTGCGCGACGTCTCCAGTACCAACCGGATGAATCTGCTGAAAACCGTCAAATATTCGGATGCTTTTTTATTCTGGTCGCTTTGAATTAAATACATAATCGAATTGAGGCAGTTATGCAGGAAATGGGGGCTGATTTCCAGCGACCTTGCCATCGTTTCGGAACGCGCCAATTCCCGCTCAAATTCCGCTTTCAATCGCTTCTTCTCTTCATTGGCGAGGCGCTCCTGCGCCTGCAGCACCGCTTCTTCACGCGCCTTTATCTGCTGTTCGAGCTGTTCGTTCTGTTCGCTGACCAAACGGCCTTTTTCGCTAATCTCCTCGATTTCTAGCCGTTGCGTCCGTTCCTTTGCGTGGGTGCGGAGAACCAAGCGTTGCCCCAAGGCAACCGCAAAAAATAATGTTTCGACCAAAATGCCCATTTCAAAAATGCTGACAGGCGACACCCGATTGAGCCCGGGAAACGGCAGGTCAACGAATACAAAGCGGGCTGACGCGAGGAGGGATCCGATAAAGTAAGCATAGGTCCCCATTAAGAACGTCGCCTTGACGGGGGTTTGCGTATGCCGGATGATCCAGACTAAAAAGTAGGCACTCAACGAGAATATCACAATTCGGGCGGCAATAAACACGGCCAGGGCGTATGGCAGGATGAAATCGTAAAAAATAGCATAGGCAAACGCGTATAATACGCAAGCTATCGCCCAAACGGAAAAAGCCTTCGCAACGCGTTTGCTATAGCGCCGGAGGTCCATCAGCTCGGTGGTAAAACCGATGTACGATGCAAAAGCCACTAGCGTAAACGGTTCGACAAACCGTCGATTGCCCTGAAAGTAACCGTTAAAAACCTCCCCAAGCCACGTATTCGTCGGGATATTGACGAAACCGTATCCTAACGAAAACAACAGGAATAGCGCGTAGTACAAGTAGATTCGCTCTTTGTTTTTGGCATACAAAATGGCCACAAATAGAGCCAACACGGCCATAGCACCACAGAAGAACGCCCCCGTGATTTCGGATTGATGACTGATACCGCCGATGTGTTGCAATTTTGCTTATGTAAACGGGTTGATTGAAAGTATAAATATAGAAAATAATCGCTGTGGCCGAAACGGCCAGTTACCATATTGGCCGACACAGTGAGAATACGGCACTTCTCAACAAGAATCCATCCTACCCAGCCACGTGACATCGATCGGCCGAATTCTAACCCGAAACTCCCCTATTCTCCTTCAAACCCTGCCGATACTCACTTCCTATTTCATTGTCTTTCTTTTAACCTTCTTTTTGTGTAAGCAAATTCATCGTATCAACAATCATTAATATTCAAACAACAACCCATGAAAAAATTACTAGTAATCGTTCTATTCGGCGCGTGTGTCATCTGGACAGCCAGCGCGCAGGAAAAAGGAAGCATTCATGTCGGCGCAGGCGTTGACGTCGGCTTGCCACTCGGCGACTTTAGCGAAGGGTATGGCGTGGGCATCGGTGCTTCGGCCAAGGGAATGTACGGCATCAGCAACGAGGGTCAAGCGACCCTGACGTTAGGATTCCTGCGCTTCGGCATGAAAGACGGAAGCGACATGGTGTCGGGTTCCACGATGCTCATACCGGTCTTGGCTGGTTACCGCCATCGCTTCGGCGATCTATATGGCGAAGGACAGGTAGGACTCACCACCGTGCGCACCACCGTCAAGGTAAATGGCGAAGGCATAGGGAATTTCTCGGGCAGCTCCTCGTCTACCCACTTGGGTTATGGCGCCGGTGTTGGCTACCTCATGGATGCCTGGGATATCGGCCTGCGCTTCCAAGGTGTATCGGGCGACGGTGGCAACCTGAACTTTGTGGCGCTACGCGTAGGCTATAATTTTCAATTGAACTAACGAACTCATGAAACCGAATAATCGACATCTAATGAAACCCATCTACCTGTTTGCAGCCCTCCTATTCATGGCGGCAACGACACTATCGTGCAAGAAAGAGGGTCTACCCGACCCGTTGGACTTGAATGCCAGCAAGCTGAGCATGAAAGTCGACGGAACCTTGCGCGAAGCGGAATCGGCCATCATCCTGACCTTGCCAGACGAGGAATCCGGCCGGCACATTGTGACAATAACTGCCTTTTTTACGCCCGAAGGAGCCACGAGCAACGACGACGTTACAGACGCCTTTCATATTTACTTGAACCTTTCGGCTGCGCAGTTTAACAACCCAAAAGGCACCTACGACCTGATCTACACCAGTGACGACCAAGAACCTTCGGGCTTTTATGCCCTCTACCAAGTCCGGGTAGGAGCGGATGACGGTCATCAGGTGTACGGCCTGGTGGATCACGAAGAATTGGTCGGCAAGCTGACCATCACCGATTTCAAAATCGGCAGCAATACCTCGGGCATTCCGGGCCTTCCGAACGTCACCGGATATTCGAACCTGCAGGGGACGTTCCAAATGGAACTGATGGGTGCGACGACTCCTGAACAGGGCAAATCCGTCAGTATCACCGAAGGCAAATTCAACGTCCGTAGTCAGTCGGGGATCCTATAAGTCCGATCGCATGAACGGACTCCAGGCTTGGCCAGCGGATTTCGCTGGCCAAGCCTTTTTTTTTCCACACCTTCGGATTTTCCGTATATTGTGCATGAAAAGAGCGTCGAAGCGGGCCGTATATCCCGTTCGACGAAAACCCCGATCCGGACCTTGGGGCGGAAGGCTCCCGAGCGACACCCTGATCGGCTTTAGCTGTAAAACCATGCATGTATTCACCGCCATCTCGATTAGCTTGCTTATGTGCAGCACCCTCCCCCTTGCCGCCCAAAACACCGAAGCCATAGACCGCATTATGGTGCCCTACGAAGGAAGTCCGGGCGCTTCCCTACTGATCATCAACAATGGAAACGTGGTTTTGCAGCGTCAGTATGGATATGCCAACTTGGAAACGAACGAAAAAGTGGCAGCGGCCACCAATTTCCGGCTCGCGTCCGTCAGCAAGCAGTTCACCGCTACCTGCATCCTGCAACTTATTGATGCAGGCAAGTTGTCGTTGCACACCACCCTGCACGAAGTGTTCCCCGACTTTCCGCCCTACGGGCACGCTGTCACCGTCGAACACTTGCTTACCCATACGTCAGGCATACCGGATTACGAGGATTACGTGGCAGACACGGCTTTCAATCCGCAAATCAAGGACCGAGGTGTGCTGGACATTTTAGCGCAGCTTGGCGAAGGTTATTTCGTGCCCGGCACGCAATTTCGATACAGCAACTCGGCCTACGCACTACTCGCGCTCATCGTGGAAAAATACGGCGAAATGCCCTACCCCGCTTACCTGAAACGACATATTTTCGACCCGTTGGGCATGCAGAACACCGTGGCACACGAAGCCGGGAAAACCACGGTCGCGAACCGTGCGTTTGGCTACGCAGCAGACGGCGAAATTTGGAAGCAACATGACCAAAGTTCGACGAGCGCCGTGTTGGGCGATGGCGGTATATACAGCAACGTAGACGACTTATACCATTGGGATCAAGCCTTGCATGCCGGCACCGTATTGCCGCTATCGCTGATTCTCCAGTCCGTTGCCAACCATCGCCTGGCGGACGGATCGGCGGTAAACTACGGGTACGGATGGCACCTCAAGAAAGACAGCAAGGATCGGCAGGCCGTGTACCATACCGGCAGCAGCATGAGTTTCCGCAATATTTTTTACCGGATTCCGTCCATAGGCCTCAGCGTGATCGTGCTGACGAACCGCAACCAGCCGGCCGAGGCCGAAATGGTACCCCTGGCGGAGGCCATTCTGGAGGCCGCAGGCTACTGAGCGTTGGCCTGCAAATAGGCAAGGGCACCCTGCACGTGCTCCTCATCCTTGAACATCCCTTTAAACGTATAGGCGACATTGCCGTCCAACCCGATAACAAAGGTTTCACGCCCGGTTAGGAAAAGGAAATTGCGCACGCCAAACGCCCGCAACACCGCGTTGCCGGGGTCGCTGAGGAGCGTGAAGGGCAAATTATGCTTCTCGCGGAATGCACGATGGCTTTCCACGCTGCCCGAATTGATGCCGATAACTTGGGCATTGGCTGCCGTGAATGCCTCAAACTGATCGCGCACCGCGCAGGCTTGCCGCGTACAACCCGGCGAATCGTCTTTGGGGTAAAAATACACGACTAGCGCTTGCTTACCGATGTAATCCTTCGAGTCGAATCTATTTCCGTTATGGTCCAACAACGCAAATTGGGGCATGGGATCCCCTACCTCCAGTCTTTTCATGGCCTGTTTTTCTTCAGCGATTGTCCGTTCGGGCTGTGTGCAAGCCAGCCAGCCGGGCAGCAGCCACACACCCACCCAAAACATCACCATATGATAAGGATAAGTCATTTACCAATTCCTTTCTTCGCGTTTTCTGGCTTGCGACAACCGTATCATCGCACCGAAATCCAGCCCACGCTCCAACGCCTCTACCGTCATGGCTAGCCGCTTGGCGCGGGTCGCGTCAGTTTTCGCTTCATCGAAATACTTAATAAAGTAGCCCCGATGTGACGGGGTGAGCGCCATAAACCGATCAAACAGGCCATCTCCCAGTTCCTGAAGCACAGCTTCCATAGCTGGCGGCACGTCGATCCGGAAATCGGCATCCAGCTCCAGTGCCAGCGCCAACCGGCTGCCCGCACCCTTGTCCAACTGCCGCCGCATGGTCGCATTGACCGGCAAAATGAAATCGCCATCGCCTATGGGCAGTAGCGCCACGCCTCCTATAGCCAAGTCATCGAGCATGCCGCGCACGCGAAAGCTACCCGCACCGTTGGGCCGCAGTTGCTGAGCCAGCACACACGGGATCTCCACATAGGACCAGCCGCTTTTGTCAGCATGGTTCCCGTATTTCCGTATTTCGGTCTCGAACGTAATCATTCGCTGTCAATATAAAACACCTGATGTCCGCCAAAGGTTTCCCCGAAACGAACGGCTTGGTCAAAAATCCCGAATACCGCCGAGCCGCTGCCGCTCATGGCCGCGTATAATGCGCCGGCCTCGTATAACTGCGCCTTGACCTGCCCGATAAGGGGATGACGCACGAACGCACCGGCTTCAAAATCATTTGTAATGCGATCCTTCCACGCTTCCACGGGCAGCGCGATGGCCGCTGCCAGGCCACCGCCTTCCGGACAGGGCACGATGCCTTGGTACGCTTGCCCCGTGTCGATATGGATGTCGGGCTTGACCACGACAAGATGGTATCCCGCAAGACTGACGCTAACATCGGTAAACACATCGCCAATACCTGTCGCAAAAACGGGCTTATTGCGTATGAAAAAGGCACAATCGGCACCCAATTGGCTGGCCATGCCCATCAGCTCCGTTTCAGGAAAACCAAGGAAAAAAAGGTCATTAAGTATACGGAGCACCGCCGCGGCGTTGGATGACCCGCCGCCGAGGCCCGCACCGACGGGAATTGTCTTATGCAGATAGATCTCCACAGGCGGAATATCCACTTTTTGCCGCACTAAGCGGTACGCCCGCAGGCAGAGGTTGTCCGTAGCTGCCTGAGGGAACGGAATGCCGGACGCGTGGAAGCGAGTCTCCGGGCTTTCGATTACCTCCACCACGTCGTGAATGCCCACCGGATAAAAGACGGTTTCCAAATCGTGGTAGCCGTCCTCGCGCCGCCGGAGAACCTGCAACCCGATATTGATTTTTGCGTTGGCAAATGCGATCATCGTTTCTATTTGGAGCTCAATATTAGCGAAAAAATCGGGAGCACCCAGCGAATACGTGCAAATCACCGCGACCCGGTCGCCGGATAACCGTCAAAAAGCGCTAATTTAGCACCATGGACGAACTGATCTATCTCGATAACGCCGCGACCACCCCCCTGGATCCGCAGGTGCTGGACGCCATGATGCCCTACCTGACGGATCGCTTCGCGAACGCCTCGAGCGTCACGCACCGACCCGGCCGACTGGCTGCCGAAGGCGTAGAACGAGCCCGCGAACAAGTCGCCCGGCTAATCGGCGCGTCGACCAAGGAGATCACGTTCACGTCCGGCGCTACCGAAGCCATCAACATGGCGTTGAAAGGCGTGTACCACCACTATCAGTCCAAGGGACGGCATATCATTACTTGCCAAACGGAACATAAAGCTGTGCTCGACACCTGCCGCCAATTGGAAAAACAAGGCGCTTCCGTCACGTACCTGCCCGTAGACGAACAAGGTTCTTTGTCGCTGGAGGCGCTCGAGGCTGCTATTCGCCCCGACACGGTCCTTATCGCGCTGATGCATGCCAACAATGAAACGGGCGTGTTGCATCCCATCGACGAGATTGCCCGTATGGCTACCACCAATGATGTTTTGTTCTTCTGCGACGCCACGCAGGCCGCGGGAAAAATACCCATCGATACAGGAACAACCCCCATGGACATGCTTTGCCTTAGTGCCCACAAGTTGCACGGCCCCAAAGGAATGGGCGCCTTGTATATTCGGCGCAAACGGAAGCCTATACAAACCGGGGCTTTGCTGCACGGCGGCAGCCAAGAAAACCACCTCCGCGCGGGCACGCTAAACGTGCCGGCCATCGTCGGCATGGGCGCGGCCGCTGAGCACGCACGGCTGTCCTTGTCGTCCGACGCCAACGCGATTGCGACGCTAAGGGATCGCCTTGAGCGGGAACTCAGCACCATCGAGGCGACCCTAACTAACGGAGGTGACGTACCCCGCGTACCGCACATCAGCAACCTTACCTTCCGCCACCTGCGCGCACAGGAGATTATGGTGGCGCTGCCGCAACTGGCCTTGGCCTCCGGATCGGCGTGTGTCAGTGGTGATCGCGATCCTTCCCATGTATTGCTGGCTATGGCCGTGGCTCCCGAAGATGCACACGCCTCCCTCCGCTTTAGCTTAAGCAGGTTTACCAGCACGGGCGATATCACCCGTGCGTGCCAGCAAGTCGCGGAAGCGGTTGCCAAGCTGCGGAGCGAATCACCGGTATGGCAACTGTACAAATCGGGACTGATCGACTAAGGCCGGGTGCGGGAAACGTCCGTAAAATGACGTTTGGCTAACGCAATGGCCTTGCGATTAGCGGAATATTTGCCGACCTTTGTACGAGCAAACAAAAGAACATGGTAACGATCACGGACAAAGCGAAGAGCAGAATTGAGGAAATCATGCGGCAGGCAAGCCATGATGAATCTTATTTTGTGCGGGTAGCGGTCGAGAGCGGGGGCTGTTCGGGCTTGAGCTACCGGCTCAAGTTTGACAATGTAGAGCAGAAAGGCGACCAGTTTGTGGAGGACAAGGGCATTAAGATTTGCCTGGACATCAAATCCTACCTGTATCTGGCTGGAACTGAGCTGGATTACTCGGACGGGCTGAACGGCAAAGGTTTCGAATTCCATAACCCGAATGCGAGCCGTACCTGCGCCTGCGGCGAGAGTTTTGCCGTATAAATTCTTCGCGAAGACACCTACTTCCCCCGGCAATCGCTTTTAAAACATCGCGAAGGCTGTATCAAAAGCAGCCTATCAGGCTCAATTCCTGCCTGCGGCCTAGCAGTACCCCATCTCGTCACGAAAAAATGCGCTAACAGCATCGTATGACACCCTGAATCACCTGCCTGACGGCAGTCAGGAGTTCAGGTATGACGATTTCTTCATTAGGATACCGCCCCCTCATCGAATCGCGCTGGGCGGCGCCCGGCGCAAAACACGCGGCCACGAAGATTTTGGCGCGTGTTTTTGTTGCGTGGCGGACAAAAATCGTGACCAAATCCAATTATATGGTCGAAAACGATTTCCCTGATGCCTCCCGCGCACGGCAAGCCGGTCTTTCCGCTACACCGCCTTACTGCCTGCCAACTGGGGATTCTGCCCGAAAACCTTCCTAAAAGAATGTCGAATAATGACCCTTCCGGTCGGTTAATTTTGTATGTTTGCGTAGCGAATTCAATCATGCTGAAACAGACATTACAACAGAAGCTCTTACAAAAACTATCGCCGCAACAAATCCAGTTTATCAAGTTGCTGCAAGTGCCGACCGTTTCCCTCGACACCCGCATCAAGGAGGAACTGGAGGAAAATCCGGCGTTGGAAGATATCAGCTTGGCCAACATGTCTGAACCGGCCGAGGAATACCCGGACCGCGACCCGGACGATGAGCCGCACAATGATGCGGAGCAGACAAGCGAGCTGGATGAATTTAATATTGACGATTACCTCCAAAACGACGACATCAACGACTACGGAGGCGGCAACTATAGCAGTGACGACGAAGAGGACCGCAAGGAAATCCCTATCGCGGTACAGCATTCATTTTTCGAAAACCTCCAGCAACAACTGGACTTGCTGGCCCTTTCTGACAAGGATTTCCTCATCGGCCAGCAAATCATTGGCAGCCTGGACGATGACGGGTACCTCCGGCGCCCGATCTCCTCGCTGATCGACGATCTGGCGTTTTCGCAAAACGTCATGGCCGAAGAGGCCGAAGTGGAGGAAATCCTCCGGGTCATCCAGGAATTTGACCCCGCGGGAATCGGTGCGCGTGACCTGCAGGAATGCCTGCTGATCCAGTTGCGCAAGAAAGACCAGGACAACCCGGTAATCCAGCAAGCGATCGAGATTGTAGAACACCATTTGGACGAATTCACCAAAAAGCACTACGATAAGCTCGAACGCTCCCTGAATATCGATTCGGACGAATTGCGCGATATTGTCGCCGAGATACTGAAGCTCAACCCCAAACCCGGCGACGCCGGCAGCGGCGCGGCCGGCAAACAGCTCCATATCATCCCCGACTTCCACATCTCCAATAATGATGGGGTGCTGCACCTCACGCTCAACTCGCGCAACGCACCTGAATTGCGCGTCAGCCGCTCCTATCAGGATATGTTCGACCACTACGACAAAGCCGCGCAGAAGGATAAGAAGATGAAGGAGGCGGTGCAGTTTGTCAAGCAAAAGCTCGACTCGGCCAAGTGGTTTATCGACGCCATCAAGCAACGGCAACAAACCTTGCTCAAAACGATGAATGCCATCATGAACTACCAGTACGAGTACTTCCTGACGGCGGACGAGCGAAAGCTGAAGCCCATGATTCTCAAGGATATTGCCGACCGAATCGACATGGATATCTCGACCGTGTCGCGGGTGGCCAACTCAAAATACGTACAGACGGAGTTCGGCACGTTCCTGCTCAAGTCCTTCTTCTCCGAAGCCATACAGACAGACAGCGGCGAGGAAGTATCCAACAAGGAGGTGAAGAAGATTCTCGAAGAATGCATTGCCAATGAAGATAAGCGCAAACCCTTGGCCGACGAGAAATTAACCGAAATATTGAAGGAAAAAGGCTATACCATCGCCCGACGCACCGTGGCCAAATACCGCGAGGCCATGAATATACCCGTGGCGCGCCTCCGAAAACAGTTGTAACCCCGTACAAACCAAATAGCACCTAACCATGAAACCAATCGCCCTCCCCTTGGTAGCTTTGCTGGCCGTGACGGCCTGTGGCAACCCCACCAGCCAATCCGAAAACAATGCCGTACCCGCTGCCGAACCTTCGCTAACGCTAGCCTGGAAATCGGACACCACCTTCACGGGTTCGGAGTCTGCACTGTATGACGAAGCAAACGACCACATCTACGTCAGCAGCGGCAACACGCAAGCCAGCGCCAAGGACAATGACGGCTTTATCAGCATTGTCCAAACCGACGGCACCGTCACGGAATTGAAGTGGGTTTCTGAAGGTTTGCATGCACCAAAAGGCATGGCTCTGCTTAATGGAAAGCTTTATGTGACGGACATTGACGAACTGAAAATCATTGACGTAGCTACCGGAAGTGTTGAAAAAACAATTGCTGTAGCGGGCTCGTCGTTCCTGAATGATGTCGCCACAGACGGCAGCCAGATCTACGCATCGGACACGCGCGCGGGCACGATCTACGCGTTCACGCCGGCGGGCGACTACGCGATAATCGTGGAGAATAGTCCCAGCGTCAACGGACTGGAGTGCCACGACGGTCACCTATATGCACTGGATGGCGAAGGCCTGAAAAAATTCAGCAAGGACGGAAATTACACGGCCGAAGTGCTCTACCCCGAGATGACCGGCGGTGACGGCTTGGTGATCCTCAACGACACGACGTTCGTAGCCAGCCGCTGGCACGGCGAAATCTTCTTTATCCGCGGCGCTGAAACCACACCCCTGCTGGACACGCGGGAAGAAAGCTCCAACACGGCGGACATCGGCTTTGTCAAAGGAAAAAACCTGGTCATCGTGCCTACTTTCCTCAAAAACGAAGTGGCGGCGTATGAGTTGGTTTATTAGGCGGTTAACAAGGACGCGTTGCGTCACCGTTCGCCGGGCAGGAGGTCGACACAGTCCTTGGCCAGTTCCTCAATGCGCTCGCCAAAATCCTCGAGCTTGGCCGAGGATCCCAGAATGAAATTCATGGAACTGCTGGACGAGCTGGAAACTGACGTGCAAACAAAGGAAAAGCATGACTGAAACGATCCAGATAAAGGAATATAAACCATCCCACAAAGAACAGGTCTTAGCGCTGCTCCGCCTCAATACGCCCGAATATTTCGATCCTTCCGAAGAAGCTGCCCTATCCCACTACTTGGACCAAGAACGGGAGCTGTACTACGTCGTTATGGCCGACACCGAAATCGTCGGCTGTGGCGGGATTAACTTCGCCAACGACGGTACGACCGGCAAAATCAGCTGGGATATCATCCATCCGGATCACCAAGGGAAGTCTATCGGCACGAAACTCCTCACCTACCGCATCCGCCTGTTGGAATCCATGGAAAACGTCCAGGAAATAACGGTCAGAACCTCCCAACATGCTTACCGGTTCTACGAAAAATCCGGGTTTCGCCTGCGCGAAGTGACCAAAGACTACTGGGCACCCGGCATAGACCGCTACGCCATGATGCTGGCGCCTCGCACGCCGTCAGTCATCAAATAACGTCAACTGCGAACTGGCTAGGCTCGACGACTTGAAATTGCTCACCGACAGACCGAGCAAGCGCACGCCGCGTTCGTCATCCTGCACCGCCTGCTGGAGGAGCTGCTCGCCGGTGTCTAAGATGCTTTGCCGGTCGGCATATCCCTCCTGTCTGGACAAGCTTCTGGTTTTCTGTGTGAAATCCGTATATTTCACTTTGATGGTCAGCGTCTTGGGAAGCAGGGCGCGTTGCGACATCCGCCCCCAAAGTTTCTCCCCAATTCTGGCCAATTCGATCGCCATCGCGTCGAACGCATATAAATCGGCCGAAAACGTATCTTCCACGGCCAGCGACTTAACCGCACGATGGGGATGCACCGGACGATGGTCTATACCCCGTACTACCCGGTAAAAGAAACGGCCACTCTTCCCGAATAGCCGCACCAAGTCCGCTTCGCTATAGCGCTTGAGGTCGGCACCCGTATAAATCTGGAGTTGTTTCATCTTGGAAGCCGTCACCTTGCCGACACCGAAAAACTTCTCGACGGGCAGGTTTTCCATAAACCCTTCGATCTTCGACGGACCGATAAACGTCAGCCCGTCGGGTTTGTCCATGTCGCTGGCAATTTTCGCCACGAATTTATTGACCGACACGCCCGCCGAAGCCGTCAGTTCCAGCTCATCGCGTATGGCCGTTTTGATTTGCTGTGCAATCTCCATCGCCAACCCGATGCCGAGCTTGTCGTTCGTCACGTCGAGAAATGCTTCGTCCAAGGACAAAGGTTCGATGATATCGGTATATCGGCTGAAAATCTGGCGGATATGGCGGGAGATGCTTTTGTAAACGTCAAACCGTGGCGGGACGAAAATAGCGTGCGGGCAAAGACGATAAGCCTGGCTGCAGGGCATCGCCGACCGGATTCCGTATTGTCGCGCCTCATAGCTGGCCGTCGCCACCACGCCCCGGCTATCCGGCTGTCCGCCCACGACCAGTGGCTTGCCGCGGTACTCGGGAAAATCACGTTGCTCCACCGACGCGTAAAAAGCGTCCATGTCGATGTGGATAATCTTCCGAACAGTTTCCGAGTGTCGCATCTTCCCCGTTTTAAAAAAACCGCCCGCGTTCCGGGATCCGGTGCGCTACTGCACGGTATAGCGGTATACCGCCCGGCCTATATTCCCTTCGTCGTCAAAGCCTTCCACGACCACCCGGTAGGTTCCGCGCCCGTCCGCATTATAGAACGTCATGGATGCCTGGCCGGCTTCGTCCGTTTTGATAGTAGGATTCCAGTAGACGGTCGTACGGATATCGTTCACGGCCCTGCGTTCCGGCGTATCGTACTTCGGCGCGTAGAACGAACGTTTAGCGATGTACCCCAGCGGCGTCAGATCGACCACGTTGCTCTTGGGCAACAGGGCTTCGATCTCGGCCAGCGACATCCGTGGCGCGGGCTTGTGGTCGGTAGCCGTGTAAATGGAAACCACGCCGTTGTTTTGGTGGGTGCGGCTCACAATGCCCAGCTCGTCGCGCAGGAAGATTTCGATGCCCAACACCTCGGCCGGCATGATCCCATTGAGAGAATGCACGTCTACCGCCATGCCATTGATGAAAAACTGAACCGGAATGCGTCCGCCTGCGTTGTAATCACGCGTGATATAAAAAAGTTGGGACTGATTATCGTACGTAATGCCGGTCAGCGCCGTTTGCAAACACATTAGCAAAACGTTACAGCCCTTGATCCGGTCGGGACTGATGCTGTGGTCGGCCATCCCCAATCCGGATATCGCCGGGAAATCCCGGTGCGAGACCGAGGCTGACGGCCTAGCGACCACCTCCACCTCGTCAATGAGGATCGAAGTCCGGTACTCGCTGCGGCTGTTGGTCAGGTAGGGTTCCAAGGCGCGGTCAATATTGAGTTTGGCATCGGGCCGCCGCACGTTTGGGTCTATTCCCGGAAACTGGCTTTGGTCGACCGTAATGACCATATTGCGGTAATTATCATTGCCGCGCGCATTGATGGTGACCCGTGATGAATCGGTGAATACCAGGTCCTCGAAGATAAAACGCCCCTGCTCATCGGTGTAGGCATCCTTTCGGAACGTCATGTCCGGAATCGACAGGAGCAGCCCGCCATTGTTGACGGGGTGCCCGGTATTGAGGCGCAGCGTACCGGAGATGCTGATGCCGGTTTCGGGAAGGAAAAACACCTGCGGATATTTTTCGGCAATCAGATCCTCGTACGAAAAACGCCGATAGCCCTGCGTGATGAGCAACGCATCCAGTGCCTCGCGTTTGGCTTCAAAATCACCCGTGAAATAGTAGTTGGGCTGTTCGATGTAGCCGGTCAGGTCTGACGTCAGGAGCAGGTTGCTCAAAATCGTGGTTTCGTCGTTCTCGTCGTAGGGCACCTTCGTTTCGTCGGTGACGGCGATGGAGTACAGTCCGACGGCCGGATTGCCGTTACTGAGCGTGGCGAGCTCGAGGTTGACGGCTTCCTTCGTGCTGTAGGTGGCTTTGTCGGTCGATACGCTAATCGCGATCGGCTGTTTCGCGTCAACAAAAACCAAGCGTTCGCTGACCGGCACACCGTCGGAGGTAAATAGCGTAATCTGCGCAATGCCCAGCGGAAAACGTTCTTTGGGCAAGCTGACATTCACCGTGGGATTACGAAGCAGGGCTTGGGCGCCGTAGCAAAGCATCCCGTTGCTCTGTGCGATTAAGTAGAGACCTTTGTCTTTATTGGCCTGGAAATACGCGTCATTCGCCATAATAGCCAATTGCAACTGATCGCCAGTACTCGACCCGACCACAACATTGATGCCTTCGCTGGCCACTGCCGGCAAGGCGAACGAGCGGCTAACGCCATTTTCGAAGGTGACCTCAGCCGTGTAGGCTTGCCCGGCCTGGGGCGAGAGGGTGAAATGCCCCATACCCCGATGGATATCCGCAAAGGTGGCGACCTCGGCGCCGCTCCCATCCAGCACGCGTCCGCGGACGGGCAAGCCGCGTCCATCACTACCCAGTGCTTTGAAGGCTACTTTTTTGGCTACGCCCGCAATCAGATCACCCCCTTCCGGAAAAAACTGCACATCGGCATCCCAAAGCGCCGCTTCCAACGGGAAGTCGGTCACCAGCAGATCGCCCCCGCGAGTTGGCGTCACCGAGATATACAGGCGCCCGGCGCGTAGCAAATCACGGTCTTTTCCATTGATATTGAGAATAATATTGCCCATCACGTCGGTCGTTCCACGGCCTCCGTCAAGCGTTTCGAATCCAGACCGGGCCTCCCAAGTGAGCCGCGCATTGCTGATGGCCCGGCCCGCATTATCCGTCAGGGATAGTACCGCCTGCGTACGGGCATCCGTGCCGTTACTCTGGTCGTTATAGCCAATATGGGTATGTAGCTTACTGTTGATCACGTCACCCACCGGCACCACTTTGTTGAAGAAATAAGCGGGATCCTGGTTTGCCATCCACTTGGTATAGGCCCTAAACCGGTAATTGCTTTGCCCATACCACTGCGGGTCGAGCACCAAATGCCCTTCGCCCGTATGGCTGGTCAATGGAATCCGCATAATCTGCATGAGGGAGTCCTTCGCGTTAAGCACTTCTACGTAGGCCACTTGGCTAAGCTGGTAGTCGTACATGTTGCTCGTCAGGTAGGTTTTGAACCACAACGTATCACCGATAGCGTAGTAGGGCTTATCAAAATGGAGGTGGACTTTCTCGATCGGGTAGTTCTCTAATAGCACTTGCGTGCGTTCCACAATCGTATTAATGCTAATGCTGTCCTGCTGCTGGGCCTGTACGAGGCCGCCATTACCAAGCAGCACTAGGGCAATAAGGAGACGGAAATTCACTAAACTGGCTTTCATTCAAATCTAATAACACTACTATTCAACCAAGCGATAAATATATCCATTTTTTCTAAACCCCTGCCCCTGCCGCGGCAAAAATACAGGGAAATCGCGTCAAACCGAAGTTTTTATCAGTTCGGCTCAAACGGCCCAACACAACCTCGACGATTAGTTTTGATGCGTTTGCCCGGTATTTACCCGCGATCAGATTTGGTTATGCACCAGATTTTTATTATATTACGAGTTTGTGAGGAGGTAATGATGAAGTATATGTTTAGTTTATTCGGTTTATTGGCCACCGCTGGCCTGACAAAAACCTATGGAGCGGAATCCGTAGCTTCGGCAAGCGGCCTTTGGCCCGAGTACGGCTATGTCGGACTGTGTGTGGTGCTTTTAGCCATCGTAGCCATCGTACTGTCAAAGCAGCCGGCACGCAAGCTAAATGAGTAAGGCAATCCCGCCGAGGCCATCGCCAAACGCTGTTGTTCAGCGCAATCAGAAAACATGAAAAGCAAAAGCGCGAAGCCCGCTTCCCGAACTGGGACGGATGCTTCGCGCTTTTGGCAATTTTAGTTCCGGACGGGGCCGTTATTCGTTGCTTAAGGAGAATGGCAAATCTGCCGCGCTCAAGCGAATCGCCGTGTTGGGTTCATCCACCATGTCGAAGTCCAGCGTAGCGCCCTTGAGGAGGTCGCCGTGGCGCAGGAACGTCTTGGTATAATTCGCCCCGTTTACCCGCATCGACTGAATGTACCGGTTATCCTGGCTGTTGTTGGGTGCATTGATCTCAATGGTATTCCCGTTGGCTAATTTGATGGTTGCCTTTTCGAACAGGGGCGCACCAATGACGTACTCGTCGGTAGCCGGCGTCACAGGGTAGAAACCGAGCGCCGAGAATACGTACCAAGCCGAAGTCTGCCCGTTGTCCTCATCCCCGCAATAACCGTCGGGGGTAGGCTGATACATGCGGTTCATGGTTTCGCGCACCCAATACTGGGCCTTCCAAGGGGCCTTGCCGTGGTTGTAGAGGTAGATCATGTGCTGTATCGGCTGGTTGCCGTGTGCATACTGACCCATATTGGCAATCTGCATTTCCCTGATTTCGTGAATGGGGAACCCGTAGTAGGAATCATCAAAAATCGGCGGCAGCTCGAAGACAGAATCCAGCTTCTGCACGAATTTCTCATGCCCCCCCATCAGTTGCGCCAACCCTTCCACATCTTGGAATACCGACCACGTGTAGTGCCAGCTATTGCCCTCGGTGAAGGCATCGCCCCACTTAAACGGACTGAACGGCGACTGGAAGCTTCCGTCTTTGTTCTTGCCGCGCATTAAGCCCGTTTCCGAATCGAATAACTTTTTGTAGTTGAAGCTTCTATCACGATATAAATCAATTTCCGCTTTAGGCCTGTTGAGCGCCTTCGCCAGCTGGTAGATAGCAAAATCATCGTACGCATATTCGAGTGTACGGGCGGCATTTTCGTTGATACCGACATCGTAAGGCACGTAGCCCAGCGTCGTGTAGTACTGCGCGCCGGCACGGGCTACCGCCGTCAGCGGCCCCTCGTTATTCGCACCTTTGAGCAGGCCTTCGTAAAGCGCATCGATATCCTGCCCGCGGATTCCTTTGAGATACGCGTCGGCTACGACTGAGGCCGAGTTGTTGCCGACCATGATATTGCGGTAGCCGGGGCTCGCCCATTCGGGCAGCCATCCGCCTTCTTTGTACGTATTGGCCAAGCCTTCCTGAATTTTGGCATTCACCTCCGGATATACCAAGTTGAGGAAAGGGAACAGGGCGCGGAAGGTATCCCAAAAGCCCGTATCCGTAAACATATAGCCTGGCAATACCTGCCCGTTGTAGGGGCTGTAGTGGTAGGGATTGCCTTGCTCGTCGTATTCGTAAAACATCCGGGGGAACAAGATTGTGCGGTAGAGGCAAGAGTAAAACGTTTGCATCTGCGCCACGGTACCGCCGGCTACGGTCACTTTGCCCAGCTCCTCGTTCCACCGGTCTTCGCCGGCCTGCACGACTTGCTCAAAGGAGCGGTCTCCAATTTCCCGCAAGTTGCGTTCGGCTTGTTCATGGCTAATGAATGAGGACGCCACACGGGCAATGACCTGCTCTCCCCGGTTCGCGATATTAAAACCAACGATCGCGCCCACGTGGTCGGCTTGGATTTCGGCACGCCCGGGCACCAACAATGAATCGGCAAACGAGGCGACGCGGTCAAACGGACGATCAAAAACCAATACGAAATAGTTCTTGAAATTGTCCGGAACGCCACCACTGTTGCGTGTGGTATACCCGATTATCTTATTTTCCTCCGGAATCACCTTAACGTATGACCCGCGGTCAAAAGCGTCGATCAACACGTTAGCCTCATCGGTTTCCGGAAACGTGAAACGGAAATAGGCTGCCCGCTCAGTCGGCGTAATTTCTGTCGTCAGGTCATAATCCGCCAAATACACGCTGTAATAATGCGGTTTTGCTACCTCAGCCTTATGCGAGAACCAGCTGGCGCGGTCGTCTTGGTCAAACGTGGGGTCGCCTACCGTGGGCATAATCGAAAACTGCCCGTAGTCGTTCATCCACGGAGAAGGCTGGTGCGTTTGCTTAAATCCACGCAGCTTGTTTTCGGTGTACGTGTACATCCAGCCGTCGCCCATCTTACCCGTCTGGGGCGACCAGAAATTCATGCCCCACGGCAAAGCGATCGCCGGATACGTGTTGCCATTCGACAAGGCAAATGTCGACTGCGTGCCCATCAGGATGTTGACGTAGTCCACCGGGTTTTGGTGGGCGGAGGCGCGCGGCACGTGTGCCACCACCAACCCCAAGGCTAAAAAAGCGGTAAAAAATCGTTTCATTTTTATGTTATAAGTGGTGAAAAATGTATCCTGCCGGCACCCTCACAGGCATCGGTAGTTTCGTGCCAAAATAGAAATAAAAACCAGAAAAGGCAACAAAAAGACTTGCTAATACGTATTAGTTACATAAGTACGAGTACCAGCTTACCGAACACTTCGCCCGATTCCAGCAAGCGATGCGCCTCCGCGGCCTGGGTATAGTCGAGCGTACGGTGCAGGACGGGCTTAAACTGACCGGAGGCCCACAATGGCCACACTTCTTTTTCGATAGCCGCGCAAAGGGCGGTTTTGAAACCGTTGTCCCGGGCCCGCAGCGTGCTTCCCGTGAGCACAATTCTTTTTTGCATCAGGGTCACCAGATTCAAGCTTACTTTTCGTCCCTGCGTGGCATTAATATATACAAGGCGTCCGTCTGGTGCTAACAGGCCGACATTCTTATCAAAATAGTCCCCGCCGATGCTGTCCAATACCACATCGATACGCGTTCCGGCGAGCTCCGCCGCAAAATCAGCCGACCGGTAATTGATGCTTCGGGTGGCCCCCAATTCGACGCAAGCGTCACATTTCTCGTCGGTACCGGCCGTGGTGTACACACGCGCGCCACGCAAGCGCCCCAGCTGTATGGCTGTGGTGCCGATGCCCCCACTGCCGCCATGCACCAACAAGCCATCGCCCTGCTGCAGTTGCCCACGCTCGAACACATTGTGCCATACGGTGAACACCGTTTCGGGTACGCAAGCTGCCTCGGCAAAGGATATACCCTCCGGAATCGGCAGGCAGTGACCCGCTTCGGCCACGGCATACGCGGCATAGCCGCCACCGGCCAACAATGCGCAAACGCGGTCGCCCACGCGCCACCGCGACACGCCTGCCCCAACGGATTGGACAATGCCGGCTACCTCTAGCCCAGGAATATCGGCTGTGGCACCTGCGGGCGCGGGATAATTGCCTTTGCGCTGAAAGACGTCAGGCCGGTTAATGCCCGCTGCATGCACCTGCAACAGTACTTGGCCGGTTTGGGGCTCGGGCATAGGGCGTTCTTGCACGGCGAGCACTTCCGGGTCGCCAAATTGGGTGATCACTACGGCTTTCATCATTTCTAGTTGGGCAGGCGCTGGAGCCTGATATTCAAGGATAGCATAAAATAACGCGATAGGCGGTTGTTCCGCATATCGAGGATATCGCTTCCGAACACCTCCCGCGTGATCCCTGTATTCTGGTCAAACAGGTCAAAACCCTGCAAACGGATCAGCGCCATGCGGTTGCGCAGGAAAGTGTACTCCATATAGGCGTTCAGGATCGTCGGGTTGGCGTTGATATAGCTGGTATAGCCCGTATTGACCCGTTTGGAAAGATCAAAGCCCAGCGAGAAAAAGTCAGACAGGTACGTTTTTGCAGCGACGCCCACCAAGAAAGTATTCGCCGCCAGGTCACCAATGGAGGGCAACGAATAGGTAGCCCGGTTAACCGTATAGCTTGTATTCAATTCGGCTTCGAGAATATCCTCTACGGAATAGCGCAGGTTCGCCGCCTGCGAAAGGATAATATGCCGGGCGACGTTGCGTTCCGAATTGATGTACGAAATATTGTTGATGTAGTCTGCCGATCCGTTCAGGTTTAGCTGGATGCCGCGCTTGAACAAATCCCGGCTGTACATATAATATCCCCGGCTATCGAAATAGCCCCATGTATTGGCAAAGCTGGTCTGCTGGCTCGTGGTATTGGGAAGCGCGGTACGTGTCATCACGATTTTATCCTTGACCTGGGTCAGGGCCACGCTGGCCTCGAAGAAACGGTTCTTGCCAAAGGTTGTCTGGCGGAATCGGGCATTGACGCGGTTGATAAATTCGGCTTTCAGATCCGGATTGCCCACAATGATATGCTGCGCGTTGTTGAAGTTGCTCACGGGCTGGATATGCGAGAAATTAGGCTGGTTATTCGTCCCCAAGTAGTCAATCATCAGCTCCGCCTCGTGGGATATGCGATACCGCAGACCCGCGTTCGGAATCATGTTGATATTGCGATGCTCGGTCACGACGTCCCGATCGTACGTGAACCCACGCAAATAAAGGGGCTGGATGGCAAAGCCTAGCGTGTATTTAAACTTGGCATTTTGCTCGACCTGATAATTGACGCCAATGCGGTTGCTTTGGAAAAAGTAAGAATAGTCTACTTCGAGCGAATCGATAAGCTCCTCGTCATCGGTATCCAGCACGTATCGCCGGCTACTGATGGATGTATAGTTGTATTCGTAGTTGACTTCCAGTTTGCTCAGCTCATCGAGCGGCTCCACGAACGAAGCCCGCATCCGCCCTACCCGGTTGTTGTTGTTGCTTTTCACTTCCTGGTCCAGCTCATAGATATCCACCCGGGGCAATGGAACCGAGGAAGAGTCGATGGTTACGAAACTGTCGCCGATTTCCTCAAGCTTGCTCTGCTTGAAGTATTCGCCATGCAAGCCGAGCACGAACTTCCGACCCGGCTTGGCAAACGTCTTCGCATACAGTACATCCATGTCAAACGACGGCGAGGACAAGCGTCCCACCGCCTCGTTTTCCTGGATACTGGTGATTTGCCGATTGCGGATCGTATTGATCGAATTATTTAATGTATTCGAATAGTTAAACGAGACATTCGGACTGAACTTCAAGTAGTTTTGCTCATTCATCTGATATTCGACGTCCCACGACATCAAATGATTGTAGTCGTCGGAAGTGGCTTTCCGATCCTCTTCATTCACGATCGTATAGCGGTCAAACACGCTGCGGAGGAGCGAGCTGCCTTCGGTGGCGTTATTTCGATTGACAAAGGTGTACTTGCCATAGGTATCGATCTGTTCGGAAAGTTGGTCCGAGAATGTCACCCCAATGGAGTTGACCGTATTGACACCATCTACCGGATCGATAATTCCCGTCAGGTCGCCCCCGCCGCGCTCGCGCATGCCTCCGCCGGTAGGCGAACCATAGCTGAATAAGTTGGTGTTTGTATTGTTCATGGAACTGACGAGGGAGAACTCCTGCCCGTCGTTGAAGTTATTAACACCGATACTGCCGATATAGCGGCCGCGTGCGCCGCGCACATCCATATCGCCGCCACCGCCGCCGGTCACCTGTCCGAACAGGATTTTCTTACTGTCATCCTTGAGCACGATGTTCATGATCCGCTCGGTTTCTCCGGATTTGATGCCCGTCTGTTGGTCGATTTCGCTGTGTGCATCGATCATCTGAATGCTTTCGATGAAATCCGCTGGCAAGTTGCGTGTAGCCACGGTCACGTCGCCCCCGAAAAACACCTTGCCATCCACCCGCACCTTGAGCACCTCCTGCCCATTGGCGATCACCCGCCCGTCGCGCGTCACCCGCACGCCCGGCAGGCCCTTGAGCACCTCTTCCAGCAACGCGTTTTTCTTGAATTCGTAGGCGGCAAAATTGTACTGCACGGTATCGCCGCGAATCTCGATCGGCCGCACGCGGGCCACGACCACCTCCTTGATCAATACCCGCTCGGGTCCGAGCACAACCGGCATCAGCACCCGCTCTGGCGCAGATGAAGCCGCCTGGTAATACCGATCCGTAAGCTGGTAGCCGATCATCCGGAAGGTCAGACGAAACTCCTGCCCCACAATGCCCGAAAAATAGTATGTGCCATTCTCGCCCGTGATGGTGGCCATGGTGTCCAACACCGAAGCCAGACGAACCGAGACACCCGCCAAAGGGACGCCTGCCGTGTCAATGACGACTCCTTGTACGTCCCTCCGCTGGTGTTGCGCGTCCGCTAGAAACGGCACAAGGATGGAGAACCAGGAAAGCAGGATCGTATGTGTGCAACGGCGCGGCAATTTATCTGCAATATTATATCTAAGCATTTACTAAACAGCCGCTTCCGGCATCCTCCACTCGGATTTGAGGCTGATTAGTCTCCCGCTATTGATGCGGACAGTACCATATAAAACGTAAGATAGTACTAAATCCGTATTCGTGCAAAAAAAATCGGGCTGCTCCTATTTGGAGACAGCCCGATAGCTTCTTCAGGCCTTCCGGCTACTCGGGATAGGATACTTTGGGGATGTGCTTGTCGATCTCCCAACGTCCCGTGCCCTCTTCGCCAATCACGTCAAACATATCCAAAATCCGGCGTGCCACGTACTCTTCCTCCACTTGCTCCTCAAGGAACCACTGGATGAATTGGAAAGTGACAAAATCCTTTACCCGAAAGCAAGTTTCCGCAATCTTATTGAATTGCTGCGTGACGTACATCTCCTGCTCCAACGTCTGCTCAAACACTGCCCGGAACGAGTCGAAATCAGCGGGGATATTCACCACCTCAGGGGAGATGGCGCGGCCGCCGCGGTCATTGATGTACTTAAAAAGCTTCAGCATGTGCGCACGCTCCTCGTCGGATTGCTTCGCGAAAAAGTCGGCGCTAAAATCCAATCCCTGGTCATCGCACCACGATGACATGGACAAGTATAAGGATGATGCATAAGCTTCCGCTTTGATTTGCTCATTCAATATATTCTCGATCTCTTCGTTCAACGAAGTTTTCAATCCCAATAAATCTTTCATAGCTATTACTGTTTATCTATTTTTTTTGTTTCCAATAAAACATTTGTCTTCCGGGAATTTATGTCTCCCGTCTATGGCAAATTTACGCAATGACTGCCGATTTTGCGCATCCTAATCACAATACAAATTCAGTCTAAATTACCGAAATCGAATGGTCTGCCAACCGCTTTACGTTAACGCAAAACAGGGCTACGGCCAAAAAGTTCGCGTCATCTCACAAAAAATGTTAGATTAATCTAAATTTTGTATTTTTGTGATTCAAAGTGAAGAAATACAGGATGATCAGGTTGATTTTGAACGGCATAATGATAGGCATGATTGTCCTTGTATCGTCATGCCGTCCGTCTGTGCCTGCCCCAACGCAGCGGCCAAAAATCGTCGTCACTACCGGCATGCTGGCCGACATGGTCAAACATATTGTTGGCGACTCGGCTACGGTGCGCGCGATTATGCAACCCGGGGTCGATCCCCACTTGTACAAAGCCAGCCTGGGCGACCTAAAACACATCGTGGACGCCGATTATCTGATTTATAACGGTCTCGGACTCGAAGGACGGCTAGCCCGGATATTGCACAAGCAAGCCGCTGTCAAGCCGGTCATTAGCGTCGGCGACAGCCTGCAAGAAAATCTGTTGCACAGGGGCACGGTTTACGACCCGCACATCTGGTTTGACGTGTCGCTCTGGTGCGAGGCTACGCTGGCGGCTGCCGAGGCGCTCAGCCAATTGAGCCCGCCACACCGGGCGTATTACATGCAAAACGCACAGGCGTATGCCGGCTTGCTGGACTCCCTCGACCGTTGGGTACGCCACGAAATCCAGACCATTCCCCCCGAGCGGCGCGTATTAATCACGGCGCACGACGCGTTTGGTTATTTTGGACGGGCCTATGGCATCGAGGTGCGCGGACTGCAAGGCATATCGACCATTTCGGAATTTGGCTTGCGGGACGTCACGGATCTGGTCGATTTTGTAGCCGAACGCGATATTCCCGCCATATTTGTCGAAACATCCGTGTCCGACCGATCGCTCAGAGCTGTCATGGCGGGCGCACGCGACCGGGGCCACCCCCTGCATATCGGCGGGCAACTCTATGCGGACGCCATGGGCGACCCGACTACGGAGGCCGGCACGTATATCGGCATGGTCACCCATAATGTGAACACCATCGTCGCCGCCCTGCGGTGATTAGGCAAACAGAAAACAACATGATAACACACGTCGAAAATCCGATCATGGAAGTCCACGACCTAACCGTCAGCTATTCGCGCAAACCGGTGCTGTGGGGTGTGGATTTCACGTTGCCACGCGGCGCCATCGCGGGCATTATCGGACCCAATGGCGCGGGCAAGTCGACCCTGCTCAAAGCCGCGATGGGCCTGCTGCCCGTGGCGAGCGGCCACGCCAAATTCCTCGGCCAGCCCTTGGATGCGGTTCGCAAGCAGGTAAGCTACGTGCCGCAACGGGAATCGGTAGACTGGGACTTTCCTGTTTCGGTGCTTGACGTGGTGCTGATGGGCCGTTACGGCCATGCCGGACCGATGGCCCGCCTGAGCCGTGAAGACCGGCAGATCGCAGAAGCCAGCCTGGAGAAGACCGGCATGTCCGCGTTCGCCAAGCGGCAAATCTCACAGCTCTCCGGCGGGCAGCAGCAACGGGTGTTCCTGGCTAGGGCTTTGGCCCAGCAGGCCGACTTATACGTCATGGACGAGCCCTTTGCCGGTGTGGATGCGGCTACGGAAGACGCTATTTTCGCACTATTCAAAGAGATGGCGTCCAGCGGCAAAACCGTTATCGTCGTGCACCACGACTTGCCCTCGGCCAGAGCCTACTTCGACTGGATCGTCATGCTCAACATGCGCCTGGTGGCCTCAGGTCCCACAGCCGACGTACTAACCGACGAGCTGTTGCAAAAAACATACGGTGGCAAATTAAATATCCTCAGCCAGCTGGGCGAAATCATTCAGGACCAGTCTTTCCCGCCCCGCGAGCGGCGATAGCAAGCTAACGAAGGAATCTCCATGGAAACACTGATCGAGTTCTTTTCATTTGGCGACATCAACGTGCTTTACGTTGTGCTGGGCACCATGTTGCTGGCGGCCAGCGCAGCGGTGGTCGGCTCGTTCACCCTCATGAAGAAAAAAGCCTTGGTAGGCGATGCCATCGCCCATTCGGTGTTGCCGGGCATCTGCGCCGCGTTCCTCTTTGCAGGCAGTAAAAGCACCGTCCTGATGGTGCTTGGTGCCTTTGCAACCGGCTGGCTGTCCTTGCTGGCTATCGACTACATCACCGCGAAGTCCAAACTGAAGAAAGACGCGGCTATCGGGCTAGTGCTTTCGGTATTTTTCGGCATCGGCGTGGTGATGCTTACCTTCATCCAGCGCAGCGGCAACGCCGCGCAGAGCGGCCTGGAACATTTCCTGTTTGGCAACGCCGCGGCACTCATCGATCAGGATTTGGCCGTGTTCGGCATCCTCGCTATCATCATTGTGGCCGTGGTAGCTTTGTTTTTCAACACATTCACGCTAATTGCGTTCAACGCTGAATACGCGGAAGTGCTGGGCCTGCCCGTACGGCGGCTAGAGCTGTTGCTGACCAGTTTAACGGTGCTTGCCGTCGTGACGGGAATCACCGCCGTAGGCGTGGTACTGATGGCTGCCATGCTCATCACCCCTGCCGCTGCAGCCCGGTATTGGACGGACAGCATGCGGAAGATCGTGTGGATCGCAGCAGCCTTCGGCGCATTTTCAGGTCTTGCGGGTGCTTTTATTTCGTTTTTGGCACCTGCTATGCCGACGGGGCCGTGGATGGTGGTGGTATCATCGGTCATCGCGTTCTTTTCGTTCTTCTGCGCGCCACGCAAAGGCATCTTGCAACGGGCGCGCCGTCAGGGCAAAAACCGAAGGCTGATCGCCAGGGAGAACACGCTCAAACTCTTTTACCAACTGGGCGAACGCACGGATAATTTTTTCACCCCCCGCACCTTCGACGAGTTGCGTCTGGCGCGCGAAATGGGCGACAGCGCATTACGCCTAACCTTGCGGCAGCTGAGGCGAAGCCGCCTGCTGGTTCACCACAACAAAAGCTGGGCACTTACCGAACCTGGGCTGGCCGAGGCGTCGCGGGTCGTGCGGCTGCACAGGCTTTGGGAACTCTACCTCACCAAGCGCATGAATATCGCTACCGACCACGTGCATGAGGACGCGGAGGCCATGGAGCATGTGATCACTCCCGAACTGGAGCGCGAGCTCGAACGCGAATTGGGGTACCCGTCCAAGGACCCCCACGACTCGCCAATCCCCGATGCCGGCAATCCGAACTAAAACTTGACAAAGCAGGCACAATGAAACTGAAACCATTCCGTTATAAACGCCAATCGAACACTCCCATGGGTATTGCGACCTACGGGCGCGACGTATTGCACGGCACGCTGAACCGGTTAAATTCGACAATATGATTGCATTCTGGATTATATTAACCGGGGCGTTGGTGGCCATGAGTTGCGGCCTGTTAGGCTGCTTTCTCGTGCTGCGCCGGATGAGTATGGTGGGCGATGCCATCAGTCACGCCGTGCTGCCCGGCATCGTTATTGCCTTTTTGCTGAGCGGTTCCCGGGATACCGGCTTCATGCTATTGGGCGCTGCCGCAACGGGCATGCTGGCGACGATGCTGATTACCTACTTCCATCGACGCGCCGGGTTGCAGGCCGATGCATCGATTGGCGTCACCTTCACGTTCCTTTTTGCTGTCGGTATAATTCTCATTAGCGCGTATGCGGGTCATGTCGACATCGACCAAGACTGCGTACTGTACGGCGAAATTGCGTATGTACCGGTTGACCTGTGGATTACCAGCGGGGGCACCGTGATGGGACCGCGCGCTGTTTATATTCTGTCGGGCTTACTGGTGCTAATCGTATTATTCGTCACGTTGGGCTATCGAAAGCTCATGCTCACGTCCTTTGATCCCGGCTTCGCCCAGTCCATCGGCATTCCCACGGGCATTTGGCATTATTTGCTGATGGCAGCCGTATCCCTGGCTACCGTTGGGTCGTTCGAATCGGTTGGCGCAATCCTTGTCGTCGCCTTCTTAATCGGCCCACCGGCAACAGCCTACCTCCTAACCCGTTCCCTCAAGCAGATGCTTTGGCTGACGGTGGGGCTAGCGTTTGTGATTGCCAGCAGCGGCTATTTGCTGGCGAGCTGGCTCAATGCTTCCGTGGCGGGTTGCATGGCCGTGATGGTAGGCGTTTGCTTCGGCATGGCTTTCATTTGGCAACTGGCCAGAAAACGCACAAGCGTGATCCGGCCGTTCTGGGAAAAACTGCCACAATAAACGGCATGTGCAATAATCCTCGACCTGAGGGAGTTGCCACGTAGCCGCAGTTTTTCGAAAAAAACATTTTGCAAATAACGGATTAATAAATACATTTACATCCCCGAACGGGAATAGTACGTTAACATATGCCCAGGTGGCGGAATAGGTAGACGCGCTGGTCTCAAACACCAGTGGGGCGACCCATGCCGGTTCGATCCCG
>CAYUIZ010000015.1:0-41039 GCA_964444885.1 uncultured Sphingobacteriaceae bacterium
CCAGCAATATACGCAAACAAAAAAGCGGCTGAAAAGCCGCTTTTTTTATCTCGTTAATGAATGGTTATCAATCGTTATCGATCGCACGTTGTCAGTCTTCCCGGATTTCGCTGTTGTAGCTTTCGGGCTCGGCAACCTCTTCTTTGAAATACCGTTTTTGGTAAATCAATATCAACGCTACGCCTACCGTGATGGCCGAGTCAGCAATATTGAACACCGGTCTGAAGAATATAAACTCCTCACCGCCCCATAGCGGAAACCAAGAGGGGTACGTGCCGGTGATCAGCGGAAAATACAGCATGTCCACAACCTTGCCGTGGAAGATACGGGAATAGCCTCCTTCAGGCGGGAACAACTGCGCTTTGTCAAACCACGTGCTGTCGCTGAAAATCATTCCATAGAACGTCGAGTCGATGATGTTACCCAGCGCGCCAGCAAAAATAAGCGACACGTTGAGGATAAATCCCCGATGATACTTCTTCTGGACCATGTAATGCAAGCCATAGCCAATGCCGATGACCGCCACAATGCGAAACAGTGATAGGGCCAGTTTGCCGGTTTCGCCGCCAAACTCCAAGCCGAATGCCATGCCGTTGTTTTCCGTGAAGTGGATAATGAACTTATCCCAAAGGATACGGTACTCCTGCCCTAAGGTCATGTTCAGTTTAATCCAAAACTTGGAAATTTGGTCTGCTGCCAAAATCGCCAAAATCAGGAAAACCGGTTTTGTATAGCCTTTCATGCGGTTCACTGTGAGCCTCCGCTATCCCCGGCAGACCAATCAGATCATCCAGATCTGTCGGGAATAGCGTTGCCGTTCAGTATTATTTTTTTAATACTGTTTCATTTTGGCTTCCATGCTCAGCGTCGTATGCGGTACGGCCCGCAAGCGTTCTTTTTGGATTAGCTTGCCCGTTTCGCGGCATACGCCGTAGGTCTTATTTTCAATCCGGACGAGTGCGGCTTCCAAGTTGTCGATAAACTTTTTCTGGCGCGCGGCTAATTGGTTGGTTTGCTCTTTTTCGAGCGTTGCCGAACCGTCTTCAAGCGTCTTAAACGTGCCGGCCGTGTCGTCGGTGCCATTCGCATTGCTGGCATTCATGGATTTGGTCAGTGCGGAAAGCTCTTCGCGCGCAACGCGGAGTTTTTCGTTGATGATCTCCTTAAATTCTTGCAATTCGGCATCACTATACCTTGTTTTCTCGTTTGTATTTGCCATGATCTATACCTTTTCAATTAATACTTTCAATTCCTGTTCTGCAATTTCTATCGTATCGCCCGCCAAAAGACTGTCTGCAAACGTCAGGGAGTCAGCCAGGATTTCGGTGCGAATATAAGATAAATTATCCATAGCTGCTTGAGCGATCTCGCTTACATTGCTCGCGCTGACGTGGATACGGTCCGTTACTTCCAATCCCTTTTCTTTCCGTAGATTTTGGATGCGGTTGACCAGTTCCCGCGAAATGCCTTCATTGCGCAATGCCGGCGTGATATTGATATCCAATGCCACGGTCAGCGACCCGAGGTTGGCCACCTGCCAACCCGCCACGTCTTCGGCAATGATATCCACATCATCGGTCGTGATCGTGTAAGCCGTATTTGCAATGCGGATTTCTCCCTCGCGCTCCAGCGTGTTGATTTCTTCCATCCCAAAGCCTTGGATAGCGGCAGACACGGTCTTCATGTCCTTACCCACTTTAGGACCCAGTGCCTTGAAATTGGGTTTGATTTTCTTCTTGATAATGCCCGACGTGTCCGTGATAAACTCGATGGCCTTGATGTTCGTCTCCGACAGGATGAGGTCTTTGACGCGGTCAACTTTCTCGGCGAATGCCGCGCTCAGCACGGGAACCAATATCTTGTTAAGTGGCTGCCGCACGTTGATGCCGGTTTTCTTGCGGAGCGAGAGCACCAGCGAGGAGATATCCTGCGCGAGGGCCATGCGCTCTTCGAGTTCCATGTCCACCAGTTCGGCCCGGTAGGCTGGGAAATCTGCTAAATGTACCGATTCGGCTCCTTCTTTCCGGGTCACGCCATCCAGATCGAGATAGAGGCGGTCGCTAAAGAAGGGCGCAATAGGCGACATCAGTTTAGCTACCGTCACCAAGCAGGTGTACAGGGTTTGGTAGGCCGATATTTTATCATCGGTGTAATCGCCCTTCCAGAACCGGCGACGGCAAAGGCGCACGTACCAGTTGCTCAGGTGCTCGTCCACAAACGTTTGGATGGCCCTCGCGGCTTTAGTAGGTTCAAAATCAGCGTAATATTCGTCCACCTCCTTGGTCAGGCTATTCAGCAGCGAGATGATCCAGCGGTCGATCTCGGGCCGTTTTGCCAGTTCGATGTCGGCTTCCTGGTAGGCAAACCGGTCGATGTTGGCGTATAGCGCGAAGAATGCGTACGTGTTGTACAGTGTGCCGAAAAGCTTGCGGCGGACCTCGTCGATGCCCTCTTCGTTGAACTTGAGGTTGTCCCAAGGTGCCGCATTGCTGATCATGTACCAGCGCGTGGCGTCGGCGCTATATTTTTCGATGGTGTCGAACGGATCCACTGCATTACCCAGCCGCTTCGACATTTTGTTGCCGTTCTTGTCGAGTACTAAGCCGTTGGATACCACGTTTTTAAATGACACCGACTTGTTAAGCATGGTCGAGATGGCGTGCAAGGTAAAGAACCACCCACGCGTTTGATCCACGCCCTCGGCGATGAAGTCCGCCGGATAGGCGTCCTCAAAACCGTCTTTGAAAGGAAAATCGCTTCCGGCCGCCAATTTCGCGTGGTCAAGGCCCCATTGTGCAAAAGGCATAGCCCCACTGTCAAACCAAACGTCGATCAGGTCGGGTTCCCGGAACATCTTCTGTCCCGAATCGGATACCAACACAATGTCGTCCACGTAGGGGCGGTGCAGGTCCAGCTCGCCGCTATGGATGGCGTTGAGGTAGTCTTGCACTTGCTGGCGCTCGTCGTCCTGCAGGATGCCGGACTGCAAGGCGTGCTCGATATGTTGTTGAAGTTCGTTGATGGAGCCGATGCAGATTTCCTCATTTTCATCCGCACTGCGCCAGATGGGCAGCGGGGTACCCCAATATCGGGAGCGGGAGAGGTTCCAGTCAACGAGGTTCTCCAGCCAGTTGCCGAAACGGCCCGTGCCGGTGGCTTCGGGTTTCCAGTTGATGGTTTTGTTCAGTGCTACGAGGTCCTCCTTGACCGCCGTGGTGCGGATAAACCAGCTGTCCAGCGGGTAGTAAAGTACGGGTTTATCGGTGCGCCAGCAGTGCGGATAGGTGTGTTCGTACTTTTTGACGTCGAAGGCTTTGTTTTCTTCCTTGAGCTTAATCGCTATCAGCACGTCGGTGGGACGAAATCCTTCGGCGCTGCGTTCCTCCTCGGTGTAATATTCTTCCTTAACGAAGCGACCGCCAAGATCATCCAATTCCTTGACAAAGCGTCCTTGCCGGTCCACGATCGGAACATCTTTGCCACTCTCGTCCGTGACGAACACGCCCGGTACGCCGTTTTCTTTGCTCACCCTGAAGTCGTCCGCGCCGAAGGTAGCCGCCGAGTGCACGATGCCCGTACCGTCCTCCGTGGTGACGAAGTCGCCCGGAATCACCACAAAAGCCTTGCTGGCTAACGCTTCGTTGGTGATATAAGGCATCAGCTGGTGGTAGCGCAAGTTGACGAGTTCGGCTCCGGTAAATACAGTGGCTATTTCCCACGGAATGAGCTTGTCGCCGGCTCGATACGCGGTGAATGGCGCGTCCTTGGCTTCTGCCTTGAAGTATTTTGGCACGAGGTCCTTGGCCAGCACGACGCTGACCGGACTATGCGTGTACTGGTTAAACGTCCGGATTCTGACGTATTCGATGTTTTTGCCGACGACGAGCGCGCTGTTGGCGGGAAGGGTCCACGGTGTGGTCGTCCACGCCAAGAAGACGGTCTGCTCGTCATCCAATTCAAACAGCTTGGTCATCGCGGGGTGTGTTTGGTCCTTGCGGATAGCAAACTGTGCCACGATGGTCGTGTCTTTTACCTGCTTATAGGTGCCGGGCTGGTTGAGCTCATGCGAGCTGAGCCCTGTGCCTGCGGCCGGCGAGTAAGGCTGAATGGTGTAGCCTTTGTATAGCAGGCCTTTTTTATACAGTTCCTTGAGAATCCACCACAGGGTCTCGATGTATTCGTTTTCGTAGGTGATATACGGATTTTCCAAATCGACCCAATAGCCCATTTTGGTAGTCAGGTCGTTCCATACATCCGTATATTTCATTACTTCCTGACGACAGGCCGCGTTATAGTCGGCCACGGATATCGTTTTGCCGATATCGTCTTTGGTAATGCCCAAGGTTTTTTCCACAGCCAACTCGATCGGCAAGCCATGCGTATCCCAGCCGCCTTTGCGCTTCACTTGATAGCCTTTCAGCGTTTTGTAGCGGCAGAAAATGTCTTTGATTGCCCGCGCCATCACATGGTGGATGCCCGGCATGCCATTGGCCGAAGGCGGCCCCTCATAGAACGTGTATGGCTTGTCGGCTGGTCGTAGGCTGATGCTTTTTTCAAAGATGTCCTTATCCTGCCAATGGCCCAATATTTCCTTGCCGGTTTGGGGCAAATCAAGTTGTTTGTATTCCTTGTACATGTAGTCGCGTATATCCGGTCTCTGCCGCCTCGTAGGGAAAATTTAGGAATCAGTGCTACGAAAGGGGGCATTTCCTGCCTAAAATAAGGATGCAAAGATAGCGATAATTGGCGGGAATGAAAAGGCAGCGCGTGCATTTGACGGGCGATAAAACCTCAACTCCGCAGGTGACGCCCGGTGGCTATTCCAGCCTGTTTCGGTGGCTGTTTTTTCTCAAAACTTGCCATAAGACAAGCATAGGGGAGATTGCGTGCCTTAACTTTACACAACTCAACGGTAACCGGAAAAAATAAAAGCGGCAATGGAAAAGCGGATTATCCCCTCCCTATGGTTCGAAAGCGAAGCAGACGAAGCCATGCGGTTCTACCACTCGGTGTTTCCGGCTAGCGAAGTCCGCTACCGCACCGACGTATTCGTTACTGGCTCGTTGGGAGGTGTGCCGTTCCATGCGCTCAACGGGAGGCCAAGCGCGATCAAACCGAATCCGGCGATTTCCTTCATGGTCACTTGTGAAACGACGGCCGAGATCGATGCCCTTTGGGCGAGCCTAGGGCATGAGGGCAAGACCTATATGGAATTGGGTAGCTACCCGTGGAGCGCGTATTATGGCTGGGTGGCCGACAAGTATGGTTTTACGTGGCAACTTTATCTGGGCAAGCTGGAAGACGTCGGGCAGCAGCGCATTGTTCCGACACTGCTATTTTGCGGCGAACAGCAGGGAAACTGCGCGCCGGCAATGGAATTATACAAGGCGTTGTTTCCCGATTTCAACGCGCACGACATCATGCGGTACCCCGACGGGGAATATAAAGGACAGGTGGCCCACGCGCAGTTTGATGCGCTCGATTTCGTTCTGGCTGCCATGGACAGCGGCGTGGCACGGGATTTTACGTTCAACGAGTCGGTCTCCCTGGGTCTAATGTGTAAAGACCAAGCTGAGATTGATCACTACTGGGACGGGTTTACCCGCGATGGGGCCGCGTTGCCCTGCGGCTGGTGCCGCGATCCCTACGGCGTGCATTGGCAGGTTGTTCCCCAGCACATTTTCTGGCTGATGACCGATAATCCGAATGCCAAGAACACTTTTCGTGCCATGGTAAAAATGAAGAAGCTCATCATAGACGATTTGGAAAATGCTTGACGTACACTATCCAACCGGTGGCGGGAGCGCACCGAAAAAGAAGATAATCACGGATTCAAACATCATATTCGCCAGCGACGAGGGTTCTAAACCCCCAGGCATCCGCGGAATCCTCGGGCAGCATAGTAGGATTCGGCGCCGTTGTGGTAAATGAAGACCTGCCCGTAGCGCCAGTCACCAAAGATTGCGCCGCCGCGGGCACGAATCGAATCGGGCGTGGCTAGCCAGCTCGAGGTTTTGGTGTCCACAGGGTGAAACTGCTGCAGGTGCCGGTACTGGGATTCGGTCATCAATTCGATACCCATTTCCGTAGCCATGCCCACCGCGCTGTGATCCGGCTTGTGTTGTTTGCGCGATTCCAGCGCTTCGTGGTCGTAGCAAATGCTCCGGCGGCCCTTGGGGCTCTCTGCCGTGCAGTCGAAAAACAAGAACACGCCGGTTTGCGCGTCCCGGCCTACCACATCGGGCTCACCCGCGGTTATTTCCATTTCATTGAGCGACCAAAGCTTTGCTGGCTGTTTAACCAGTTTGGCTTCCACGTCGTCCCATCTGATCCCCTCGTGACGGGAAGCGTGGCGTTCAAAGCGAGCTTGTAAAATCGCTAATAGTTCATCACGTTGGGCACTGGCTAATGTCTTTTTCATCACTGTGATTTTTCGGGCGTTATTCCGGATCATGGTCCGCTTTCTGGTGGATTGCGGTGATTTACTTTTGCTTAGCGGCTGGCAAATTTAGGAATCGGATGGTTTACAACCGAGGAAAACCGAAAAAAAAAAATTAAATCAGGCGCAGGAAAATGTTGTTTCTGCGCCTGATTAGGATGCTTTACGGGTTCACCGCGGCTGCATCGTTGGTTTGAACCAGCAACCGTGCATTTTCAGCCAGTGTGACGAACGCTGCCCGGTAGCCTTCGCGGTCTTCTCCCTTGGCCGAGCGCGCGCGGGCAATCAGCTGGTCAAAACTCGCTTGCTGTTTGTATGGCGAGCGGCGGAGCAGCATGCCGAGCTCGGCTACCGCGCTGGCAAACCGGAAGTCGTCGCTCGTCTGGGCGACGGACAGGGGTTTATCGGGCACAACGGCTTGCTTGAGTTTGCTAATGTCACCATCAGGCTCTTTATACCGAAACTTTACCGTCGCCAATTCATCGGAGTGGGTGCCGGCGGCTGGCGGGGAGGCCGGCTGGTATTTCAACGGATCAACGCCACCGGCGAAACTGCCGGACGCACCCGCGGGTACGACCTCGTAGAGTGCCGTCACCACATGGCCTACACCCATGTCGCCACCCAGTTCCTGGTCATTATTAAAGTCCGCCGCGTCCAGCAGGCGGTTTTCGTACCCGATCAAACGATAGGCTTGCACGTTGGCGGGATTAAACTCGACTTGCACCTTGACGTCTTTGGCAACGGTAAACAGCGTGCCGCCAAATTCAGTCACCATCGCCTTGCGCGCTTCGGAGATATTGTCAATGTATGCGTAGTTGCCGTGGCCCTTATTGGCCAGCAGCTCCAGCTTGCTGTCTTTGTAATTGCCCATTCCGAAGCCCAACACGGACAGGCTGATGCCATGTTGCCGCTCGCGCTCAATCAGCGATTCCATGGCATCGTCGCTCGACGGGCCCACGTTGAAGTCTCCGTCTGAGGCGAGGATTACGCGGTTATTACCCCGTGGCAGCAGGTTTTTGCGGGCCGTTTGGTAGGCCAGGCGTATGCCTTGTCCACCCGCTGTGGCCCCGCTTGCTTCGAGGGCGTCAATGGCATCTTTTATTTTGGTTTTCGCGCTGGCGGGCGTACTCTCCAAGCGTACTGTTGCCGTCGAGGAATAGGTGACAATGGCCACACGATCGATGTCCCGCAGTTGGTCAACCAGCATTTTCATGGAGGTTTTGACCAGGGGCAAGCGGTTGCTTCCGGCCATCGAACCCGATACATCGATGAGGAATACCAGGTTAGACGCGGGCAGTGCGCTGGCGTCCACCTGTTTCGCTTTCAGCCCAATACGTAGGAGTCTGTGCGCAGGATTCCACGGTGCTGGAGCCAGCTCGGTGTGGATGGCCACCGGATCGCCATTGCGGGGAGACGGGAGGTCGTATTGGAAATAGTTGACCATTTCCTCAATGCGCACGGCATCTTCAGGCGGAAGCTGTCCGCCATTGATAAAGCGGCGGACATTGCTGTATGACGCCGCGTCGACATCCACAGCGAAGGTCGATAACGGTTCTTGGGTTGGCGAGTAATACTTGTTTTCGGGAAGGGCTTGGTACGATTCGGTGTTTCGTCCTGGATACGGCCGGCCGGGCAGATACGTCATCATTTGCGTGGAAGATTGCGCGCTGTGCCGCATAGCGGCTTGACCTCTGTCAAAGAGGTGCAGGGTGCTGCCCACCACAACGATCTCATCCAGCACGGCGGGCACTGGCGTCAGCCGCACTTCGTGATGGCCACTTCGGGTTATGGCAACTTCCAAGGTCTGGAAGCCCATATACGCAAAAATGAGCGCCTTGTCTTGCGTGCTTACCGTCAGCGTGAAGTGGCCTTGGGCATTCGTGGTGGTGGCCGTCGATGTGCCTTTGACGGTTACGATGACGCCTGCCAGGACCGAATTATCCTGCTGGTCATACACCGTCCCGCTGATTGTTCGTGTACTGCTGTCCTCCGGGCTACCTAGGCCTAAAAGAAGCATCATTGCCATGCTTAGTAGTTTCATTGTCGCTAGTTTTGCCGAAGGATGCACACGGATTAAAATTTCCATAAATATGGAAAAAAAACTAACTTCACGCCACGTAAATGAAGGAACCCAAAACCATAGCTAACCCCCAATCGGACTCGGATGCGGCATTGCTCCAGCGCTATGGCGAAACAGGCGATCTCGCTGTGCTGGGCCAGTTATTTCACCGGCATGCCGAAATGGTCTACTATGTTTGTTATCGCTACCTGCAGGATGCCGAGGACAGCAAGGACGCCGTGATGCACATTTTCGAAGAGCTGACGGTAAAAGTAAACAAGCAGGAAATCCGGGAGTTTGGGAGCTGGCTGTACGTGCTGAGCCGCAACCACTGCCTGATGCGCTTGCGTGCCCGCAAGAACAAACAGCATGTTTCGATGGATGAATTTGTGGAATTTCCGGCCATCGCGCATCAGGATGATGACCCCGAAGAAAAAGAGCGACAACTGTCTGCCTTGGAGGCCTGCGTGGAGAAATTGCCCGAGAAGCAAAAGCAGAGTATAGATTTGTTTTTCTTGCAGGAGAAATGTTATAAAGAGGTGGCCGCGATCACGGGGTACGGGATGAAGGAAGTAAAGAGCTATATCCAAAATGGCAAACGGAATTTAAAAATTTGCATGGAGGCGAGCCGTGGATAGCAATAGATACGATATCGAGCGCATACGCAAATACCTTAACGGCGAATTGAGTCCGCAGGAAATGTTCGTGCTGGAGCGCCAAGCCCAGGACGACCCCGTGCTGATGGATTTGCTGGAGGGCATGGAGATGGCCGGCAATGATCCGGTTCATCAAGCGAATATCCGGGATATCCGCAACCAAATCCCCGGTATGGCCGGGGAAGTGGATAAGATTCGGAAGATGCCCGTTCCATGGCGGAAATGGGCAGTCGCAGCCTCGATTATCCTAGTCGCCGGTATTGGTGCTTTCTTTGTGTGGCGCCCCTCGTCGAACGTTGGCGTGGAGTTAGTCCAGCAGTTGGAAACCGGGCCAAGCCCGCGTGGCCAAGAGGCGGAGCGGGAAGCAACTTCCCAAGCGGAATCGGCCGAATCAGCCAGCGTCGTGCCGTCACAAAGCGCAGCTCCGGCACCTGCGCAGCAAGTGCCCCCGCGTGCGGCAGTTGGCCGGGATGCTGGCGGGCTGGCGGAAGACCAGTTGGCCGCTACCCCGCCGCCAAGGGCGCTGTCGGCTTTGCGTCCGGCAGATAGCCTAAGCATGTCGGCCTCGGCCGGTGCACAGGCTGGTGCAGCAGCGGCAAGCGCGGCAGGGAGCGGGACGGTGTTGCTCGCGGCGCGTCAGGAAGCGGCGGATACCAATGAAAAGCGGCTATCGATGACCATCAGGAGTTTGCCGGCGGATACCGTCGGTCGCCCGATGTACCGGACGATATCGGGCGTTGTCCGGCAACTGGAAACGGGGCAGCCGATCGCGGGCGTCACCATTTCCGGGTCGGATGCCAACGTAGCCACGCAGAGTGCCATGGATGGGAAGTTCAGCTTGGCGATACCCGTCCAAAATGACAGCCTGACGATCGCCTCTCTCGGATTTGAGAAACAAACCCTCGATGTGCGAAATCGCGATTCGTTGGTCGTGGTATTGGAAGAGTCGCTTGCTGAACTGAGCGAGGTCGTAGTGGTTGGGTACGGTCAGGCCTCGCGCCGGGGCGAACGGCCTATCGTTGGAGCGGTTGCGGTTGACGCCGGCCAGCCCAAGCCCATTAGCGGCTGGGTCAACTTCGAGCAGTACATCCAACGCGAAACGGCTTCCTCACAAGGCAAGGGAACGGTCACGCTGAAGTTCCGGGTAGGGGATAAGGGGCAGCCGGTGGACGTGCAGCTGGAACATACCACCAACCCTTCGGTGGTCAGGCGAGCCATGGAAATCTTACAGGTGGGCCCACGGTGGGAACGGGGTGCGGCAGGCGATGTCCCCGCAACGGTATTGATCGAATTTCGGTAACGGCGCCCGCCCGGTAAATGCTGAAGTTTTTCTATCTTCGCATCATGTATCTGTATAACGTATCGGTCATTGTCGAAAACAGCGAGAGCCAGTCCGTGCGGGCTTTGCTTATCACGCAGCTGCAGGCGGCAAAAGGCGACGGTTTGACCGTCAGGTTATTGGAGCTGCTGGATTCGCCGCATGAGGGCGTCACCTACAGCCTGCAATTGGAAGCACTCGATTCGGAAGCCGTGGCTTCCTTTCAAAGCAAGCATGTCGTGGCCTTGCAAGCGAAAACCAACCAGCATCACGAAGGGAAGGTGTACTATTTCGATAGCCTTATGCAGACGATCGGCTGAGCCGATTATACCTTGTCACGCTCTTCATCCGTGAGCAAGGCCTCATATTTGGGGTCGTATTTCACCTTGGGGGTGAGGTAGTGAAGCAACAGCAAACGTGAGTACCTGTAGTTGAAGGGAGCCAAAAGGAGGATGGTGATTACGATTACGCCGATGTAAATGCCGATCGATTCGCTTTTGGTGATCTGATACGCGACGTAGATAAAGGCGAGCACCTCCAAGACGACCATGGCGTAGCTCACGTACATGGCCGCATAGAAATACCCCGGCTCGATCTGGAACCGAAAACCGCAATGCGGGCATAAAACCCGTTCCTTGTTATTCCGAATGCTGTATGTACGCCCGGTGTACATTTTGCCGATGCGGCATTTGGGGCATTTGCCGTTGACCAATGCGTCGAACTTCGGGGTACGCTTAGCCATGGTTGCAAAGATGAGGCAGGCTGTTTATCCTGCGTGTGCTAGTTGAGGGGTACGGGTTTGTCGTCTACCTTGACCGACTTTTTTGCCCGGAACTTGGTGTACCACAAAAGGCCAATCCCAGCTGTAGCCAAATAGGGGATCACCAACAGGAACATAATGCCTTTGTTGAGGCCTTTGCCTTGCTGGTTGCCGTTTTCGGTCGCGTTTTGGGCCGTCAATGAGCACATGGCGCATTGTGCTTCAGCGGGTTGCGGAAACGCGACTGCCAAAGTCCACACCAACGCCAATACCGGAACCAATCGAGTTAACCACTTCATGGTAGCAAATTTAGGGTTTATAAATAGCAATTACAATGGAGCGGGACATTAATTTCTTCGTCCCCGCGCTTGCGTGCGAACCCGAAGTGCCGGGAGCTGTACGCTCACGATAATGTTGCAACGCGACTCCCGCGTTCTGTGATATTTTGCTATTTTAGCGCAAACTTATTTCGTTAAAGCAGATTGAATGATGAGAAAAACGACCGCACTGATTGCCACCTTGTTGATCCTGTTTGTCGTGCCTACGCTGGGCCAGACCAAACGGTTGGACCTGGAGCAATCCTTCGGACGCAAAGCGTCCTTGACCAAGCCCATAAATACGGTTCGCGGATGGGCGGATGCTAATCATTACATTGAATATGACGTCGAGGACGGACAAACCTACCAAGTGCATCTCAAAAGCGGCAAGCGCACACTGTATGTGCCCCCTCCGAGCAGCGATGTGGAGGTTTTGACGAAGGATAATGACTTGTACGTACGCGAAGGGGAGGCTTCCCTCCGCCGCTTGACGAATTCGCCCGAAGTGGAGGAAAAGAATGCGACCTTGTCTCCTGATAACCAGTATGTCGCGTTCACCCGCGAACACGATCTCTATGCCATCCGGTTGGCCGATGGACACGAAGTTCGCTATACGAGCGATGCCACGGATGTTATCTATAATGGATGGGCTTCCTGGGTGTATTTTGAAGAAATTCTGGGACGTGCTTCGCGCTACCGCGCGTTTTGGTGGTCGCCCGACAGCCGGCAGCTCGCATTCATGCGGTTTGACGATACGCGCGTGCCCATGTTCCCCATATATGGTGCTACGGGTCAGCACGGCTATTTGGAGCAGACGCGCTACCCGAAAGCGGGTGACGCTAATCCGGAGGTACGTGTCGGTTTTGTGCCTGTGGACGGAGGAAACGTTGTATGGGCCGATTTTAACGAGAAAGATGACCAGTATTTTGGCGAGCCGTATTGGAGTTACGATAGCGGCAGCCTGATGGTGCAATGGATGAATCGCGATCAGACGAATCTGAAATTCTACGAAGTGGATCCGGCCTCAGGCGCTAAGAACGAGATTTACGACGAATACCAAAAAGAGTGGATCGACTTGAGCCACAGCGGCCGTATCGAATACCTGAAAGATAATAAGCATTACATCCTAAAAAGCGACAAAACCGGCTGGGCGCATTTTTACCTCTACCGGCTGGACGGCACATTGATCAACCCGATTACAGAAGGCAAATGGCAGGTCGTTTCCTTAGCGCATGTAGACGAGAAAGCCAAAGTCGTGTTTTTTACCGCGCGTAGGGAGCATTCGGCTACCGTTGATTTGTATCGCGTGGATTATGACGGCAAGAACCTGGCGCGTCTTACCTTTGGTGATTTTACGCACCAAGTTCAGTTGTCGCCTGACGGGAAGCACTTCATCACGTCGTATTCGAATGTCAGCACCCCGACACGCGTTGCGTTGCTAGACACCAAAGGCAAGTTTCTCAAGCAGCTCGCCGACAGCAAGGCCGCGGATTTTGATGCGTATATCTACGCGAAAACGGAGTTGATTACCATTCCTACGCCGGATGGTTACGACTTGCCCGCCACGATTACCTGGCCGACCGATTTTGATGAAACGAAGCCCTATCCCGTGATTTTCAGTATCTACGGCGGACCGGATGCGGGCTCGGTGCGCAATACGTGGAAAGGAACGTCCAACCAGCATTGGGCAAACGAAGGCATTATACAAATTACTGTCGATCACCGGGCTTCAGGGCATTTTGGTAAAGAGGGCGTGGCGCTTATGCACCGAAAATTGGGTCACTGGGAGATGGTCGACTACATCACCGCGGCCAAATGGCTGAAAAGCAAGCCTTGGGTAGCTAACGATAAATTGCTGATTACCGGCCACAGTTATGGCGGATACATTACGGCCCTGGCGCTCACCAAGGGTGCGGATTATTTTGACTACGGTATATCCGGCGCACCGGTGACCAGCTGGGAACTCTACGATACCCATTATACCGAACGCTTCATGGATACGCCACAGGACAATCCGGAGGGCTACAAAGCGGGGTCTGTGCTGACCTACGTTGATCAATACAAAGGCGGGTTGCGCTTGATGCACGGCGATATGGACGACAACGTACACATGCAGAATACCATGCAATTGGTTGACGCGCTGACCGATCGCAACGTGCCTTTCGAGCTGATGATTTACCCCGGAAGCCGCCATGGCTGGAACCGCTCGAAGGTGGCGTACGACCAGGCTGAGCGGATGCGGTTCTATTACCAATATTTGTTGGAAAAGCCCGTGCCGGAAGAACTGAAGTAGGCTAGCCCGGCCTGGCTACAGGCAGTGTGATGGTGTAGGAATCCGTTCGGGGCGAGCGGGTAATACGCCATTTCCGAAAGGAATGGTTTGTCCTGCTGGAGGATACGGGGTTTGTAAAAAAAATCTATTTATGTGATTTCTTTTTATGGCCCATAAGCGCTATATTTGCAATCCGAAATCAAGGGGGTTTAGCTCAGTTGGCTAGAGCGCTTGCCTGGCAGGCAAGAGGTCATCGGTTCGAATCCGATAATCTCCACATAATAAAGCGGCTTGAAAAGGCCGCTTTATCTATTTAGAGGGACTGCCATTTCCTTTACCCTTGCCTCTCCTGAATACCAAAAGTCCTAGAAAGCCGATTCCCCCGGCCAATGCCAAGTAGGCGAGGTAATCCCCCGTTTGCGTATAGAAGGTCATCTCCTCATTGAGGTTAATCTCTTGGTTTAACGCCGCAGGCACCCACCATTCCGTCTTTTGGACTACGTCACCCCGTTGGTTAATGAATCCGGAGATGCCCGTATTGGCAGACCGCGCTACCCAGCGGCGGTTTTCGATGGCGCGGAGCTGGGCATAAGCCAGGTGTTGGTCTTTGCCCGACGTGTCGCCCCACCAGCCGTCGTTCGTGACGACAGCGATGAACTGCGCGCCCTGGCGTACGTATTCGGCCACGTAATTGCCCCAAATGGATTCGTAGCAGATGGTGGGGGCCGCGCCGATGCCGCTTTGGGCATAAAACACCGAGGGTTCATCCTGGCCGCCATAACTGCCCGTGGCCCCGCCAAACGCCTTGAACAGCGGCTTCATGAAGGCCAGGGTCTCGCCGAAAGGCAGCTTCTCAACGCCGGGGACCAGCTTCGATTTGTGGTAAAACTGCAATTTAGGCGAGTTTTCGATCAGCACGGCGGCGTTAAACCTATCGTAAAACAATCCATTAAATTCCATGGACGACATGCCCGTCGGTTCGGGATGCACGCGATAACTCTCAATGCCCGACAATACGTTTCCATTCTTATAATCGGATAAGAAATCCTGAATCCGGGAAAATAGCGGGTGCGAACGAAATTCCTCTTCATCGTAGCCGAAAGGATGGGCAATCGCCGTCTCGGGCCAGATGAAAAATTCCGTGTTGGGCTGACCCGCCTGTTGGGACAACGTGATTAAGTTGGTGAGCTGCTCCTCGGGCGGAATTGGCCCAAATTTGCCATAAGGGTCGATGTTGGGCTGTACCACTACGACGTTGGACGGGTTAACGTATTCCTCATAGTTGGCATAGCGGACGAGCGACAAGGCGGACGGCACCACGATCGTTATCGCTAGGGCTGCAATCAGTTTAGTCCGATGGCTTTTGGGGAACTTATCCCGCGCCGATAATAGGATGAGGAACGCCAATATATTGGTGGCCCAAATCCACATCGAACCGCCGTACACACCGGTGTGCTCATACCATTGGATAAGCTGGTGCGTGCTCGCAAAGCCATTGCCCAGGGTCATCCAAGGAAAAGCAAGGTCCCAGCTTTGGTGCAAGTATTCGTAGGCTATCCAAAAACACGCTAAGCCGGCTAGCGACCAGCCAATCGCATGCCGCTTGCGGAGTTGGTAGTACAGCCGAAAGGCCAGTCCCATCAGCACCGCGGCGAGGCCAAACGGGATCAGTGAAATGGGAATGGCCGCATAATGCGGCATGACCGCCGCCAGGGAATTGTATACCCAATAGATGGATGCGGTATTCCATACGGCGCCCGTCAGGCCGCCCAGTAGAAACACCTTTTTCCCTTTTTGGGTATAGCTGCCGCGCATCATGTTTTCCAAAGCCAGCAGCACGGGTACAAAGGCCACCCAAAGCAGTGGTGCCGTATAGGGGATAGGCGGCCAGCCCAGCCACAAGACCACGGCACTCAGTAAGGCTAATAAATAGTTGTTTTTCACGCTTATAGTTCGGATAGCAGTTCGTTTTTCTTGGTGTCGTACTCCGCCTGTGTGATCAGGTTTTTTTCAAACAGGAACTTCAGTTTCTCGAGTTTCTTCACCAATTCGTCCTCGGGTTCGTCGCGCTTCAATACCGGCTCCTCGGAGGTCAGTAGGGGGCGGTACGATTCCTGTTCGGCGTGCGGCGAGGGCGCAGCTGCCGCGGCGCTGGCTTCGAGTTCCTGCTGTTGTGTTTCGCGGAATTCCTCCAGGGCCTCGTTTGCCAATTGGTACAGCTTGCGGGCCTGGGTTTTGGGCACGTAATCGATGCTCAGGTTTTCGCCTTTGATGGGAATAAGGGTAAACTTGGAGCCGAAAATTTCTTCCTTAAACGCGATGTCCTTCAGGTCTTTCCATACGAAAATCTCGAAATTGGTAGCCAGCCCCAGTTTGGTGAATTCCGACAGGAAAATCCGCTTGTTGCTGAGCGCGATGGTGTCGGGCAGGAGCGTGACAGCGGGCTTCTTCTGAACGGCAATGTACGTGATGACTTCGCCGGAGACCATGATGTCCTGCAGTTTGATCAGTAGCTTTTCTACGATTTTGGGGTCCTGTCCGTCGTGGATATATTTATCGATATTCATGTTTGCTTGCCCGGTTAATGTGAGATGCTTCGGCGTGATAAAGATAGCAAGATTTATCCCAACCCCTGCACGCAGATGACGAATTCGCCCTTTACCGGATGGTTTTCGTAGTAGGTTTTTATCGTCGCCAGCGAGCCGCGGACGGTTTCTTCGTACACCTTGCTGATCTCGCGCGATACACTCGCCGGACGCTCGTCGCCGAGGGTTTCCATCAGGTCGGCCAGTGTTTTTAGCAGGCGGTAAGGCGATTCGTAGAACACCATCGTGCGCGTTTCGGCCAACAGCGATTTTAGGCGGGTTTGCCGCCCTTTTTTGACGGGTAGGAATCCCTCGAAACAAAACCTGTCGGCCGGCAGGCCCGAATTGACCAATGCCGGGACGAATGCCGTAGCGCCCGGCAGGCAGTTGACGGGGATGCCGTGTTTGACCGCTTCGCGTACCAACAGGAAGCCGGGATCCGAGATGGCGGGCGTGCCGGCATCCGAAATAAGTGCAACGGTCTGGCCTTCCTGCAGGAAACGGATGATTTCGGCCACCGCTTTGTGCTCATTGTGCTGGTGATGGGCAAACACTTTGTTGCTGATCCCAAAGTGTTTCAGCAGCGGCGCGCTCGTGCGCGTGTCCTCCGCCAGGATGACGTCAGCCTCCTTGAGTATGCGGATGGCGCGGAAGGTCATGTCTTCGAGGTTGCCGATAGGGGTGGGTACGAGGTAGAGCATATTGAGTATTGAGTATTGGGTATTGAGTATTGAGTATTGGGTATTGAGTATTGGGTATTGCGTAGTTAGTATATAGCGTATTGAGCCTACGTAAAGGTCGTCATTCCGGGCTTGACCCGGAACCTGTGCCTGAATTGCAGCAGCCTCCCTTTTGCTTCGGCTGTCCATTTAGATGCGTTGCCAATACGCCATTTTCGACAAATAGACAGGCGGCCCAGGAGCAGGTGGCTGCCGTGCCGGGAGTCCGGGGTGACGTGCTTCGGTAAGGGGTGTGGGTTCGCCCACGAGTGGAAGGCACGAGTTCACCCGCTTGGTGCGGTTCGTTAAAATCGGGCTGTGCATAACTCGTTAATCGTAATTCGTCAATCCAAAATCGTAAATCCAAATCACTATATTATCTTTGTGGCTACAAAATAAACGAAAATATGTTGCAAGTCCAGTTTATCCGCGAACACATCGATTTAGTCAAAGAGCGCTTGTCCGTTCGGAATTTCAATGATCCGGGATTGGTCGACGAGATCGTCTCACTCGACGAAAGCCGGCGTAAGGTGCAGGGGGCTTCCGATGCGTTGGCGGCAGAAGCCAATGCGGCAGCGAAGCAAATTGGGGAACTGATGCGCCAAGGGAAACGGGAGGAGGCCGACGCGATCAAGGCCCAGTCAGGCGGATATAAAGACAAGATCAAAGCGTATGCTGAGCAACTAAACGAAGTCGATCAGGCCCTGCACCAAGCGTTGGTGCAATTGCCCAACTTGCCGCATTCCTCGGTACCTAATGGCGTGGGGGCAGACGACAACGAAGTGGTCTTGGAACACGGGGCACGGCCCTCCCTCCCCGCGCAAGCCTTGCCGCATTGGGAGTTGGCTGCCAAATACGATATTATCGATTTCGAACTGGGCGTTAAAATTACCGGGTCGGGCTTCCCGGTTTATAAGGGCAAAGGAGCGCGCTTGCAACGGGCGCTGGTTAACTTTTTCCTCGACCGTGCGCTGGAAGCAGGATACGCCGAAGTGCAGCCGCCCATCCTCATTAATGAGGCCTCGGGCTTCGGCACGGGACAGCTACCCGATAAAGAAGGACAGATGTACCACGTCGGGATCGACGACTTGTATCTCATACCCACTGCGGAGGTGCCGGTGACAAACCTCTACCGCGATAGCATTGTCAAGGAATCCGACTTTCCGATTAAAAATACCGCGTACACCCCTTGCTTCCGCCGCGAGGCAGGCTCATACGGCGCGCATGTGCGCGGCCTCAACCGCTTGCACCAGTTTGATAAAGTGGAAGTCGTACAAATCGTCCACCCCGAACAGTCGTATGGCGTATTGGAGGAAATGAGTGCCTACGTGCAGTCTTTGCTTCAGGCATTGGAGCTGCCGTATCGCGTGTTGCGCCTTTGCGGAGGCGATATGGGTTTCACCTCGGCCCTCACCTACGACATGGAGGTGTGGAGCGCGGCCCAGCAACGCTGGCTGGAGGTGTCCTCCGTTTCTAATTTCGAAACCTACCAAAGCAACCGACTGAAAGTCCGCTTTAAGGGCAGTGATGGCAAAATGCAGCCCCCACACACGCTTAACGGCAGTGCGCTGGCTTTGCCCCGCATCGTCGCCTCCCTGTTGGAAAATAACCAAACGGATCGGGGAATCCAGGTGCCTGGCGTATTGGTGCCGTATACGGGCTTTGAGTGGATTGACTAAAACCACCGCTGTTTGGCCCTGCTCCTGCGTACTCGGATGCGGCAATTGCCAGACCCGGTTCACCGGTACGCCAGCCGTCGCGCCGTGAATTCGACCTGCGTAAAAGCGAGCTATTTGTCTTTTTCCGAGCACCGTTCTCCCTGTATCGCGGCTGGAAATCGCGAGGACGAGTCCGGACGGTGGAATGGAAATCCGGTCATTTCCCAACGATTTTCCGACGCCAAGCGTGATGGCTACGGGGATAAACCCTTGGGCGGAGCCGGAAGAATGACCGATATGCCTGCATCTTTCATTTCCGGTAAGCGCTTTTGTAACAATCTACACTCACCAATTAAGGTAGGCTTCTTCAGGCTGAGGCCCTATTCAATGCAAATCAACATTCACTAATAAGATGCTGGTTTTTAGTTTGTTATGCTGTGTTCTGGCACTTGCGATTTTCTTTGCAACTAAGTTAAAATTTTGTTTCAATTCAGCTAGTCGAGATGGCGGGTAAGTTAATCTATTCGCTTTGGCCGCATCTTTTTTGTTTGGGATTTAAAGTAAGATGGACTATCTTTGCGAAGCGAAACAAACTCGCGTAACATTTAGCGGATAGCGTGCTGTTTTGACGAGCTTGGTGGCGGTAAAGCCACCTAAACTAACCGCAGCATAAGCGACGCATGTAACCTGAAGTTTTTACGGCATACGAAGGACGTCTTGCCAGTTTCCCTTTTTTGCAAATGTTTAACCAACCAAATCAATGAACACATGAAAAGAAAATTACGCTTTTTTTTCTTAGCCATGCTATCGGCTTTACTCATAAGCCCGGCTATTGCCCAAGAGCGAACGATTAGCGGGCGGGTTACGTCTGCTGTTGACCAATCGCCTATGGGTGGCGTGTCGGTGTTGGTGCAGGGCACCAACCGAGCGACGCAAACGAACGATGCGGGTAACTTCAGCATCACCGCCAGCACCGGAGAAACACTCGTTTTCCGCGCAATCGGCTTTGCCGAGCAAACGGCCACGATTGGCTCTTCGGCCACCGTTACTGTCGTGCTGCAACCACAAATGCAGGATATTGACGAAGTAGTGGTCGTGGGTTACGGCTCTGTTTCAAAAGCTGACTTTACCGGTTCGGCAGTGACTATTGGAGCCCAAGACATCGACAGACGTCCGATTTCCAACGTCATGAGTGCCTTGCAGGGCTCCGGTCCGGGTATCCAAGCCACTACGCCTACGGGTTCTCCAGGCGCTTCGCCTACTTTCCGTATTCGGGGTATCGGCTCGTATTCGGCCGCAAGCGACCCCCTGATCATTGTTGACGGCGCTGAGTTTACCGGCGGTACAGCGAACTTAAACCCCGCGGATATCGAAACGATTACCGTGCTGAAGGACGCTGCGACGATCTCAATGTACGGATCGCGTGGTGCCAACGGCGTAGTCATGATTACGACCAAAAGAGGGGATCGGGAAAGAACCCGCCTTGATGTGCAAGTCCAGTTGGGCGCCAATGAGAACATGATGCCACGCTATGATGTCGTCAGCCCCGGCGAGTACTATGAATTGATGTGGGAGGCTTATAAGAACAGCCTGATATTCGGCAATCAATCCGTACCTGGGGACATCGCCGCGCAATTGGCGTCGGGTACTATGCCACGGAATGCTGCCGGACTGCAGACCTACGACGGGATTCCGTATCAGGATATCGTTCAGTATCTGGGGAATTACAACGCGTTTAACGTGCCAAATGACCAGCTGGTTTCGACCGACGGTAGGCTTAATCCCAATGCAAGTTTGCTGTATGCTGACGACCTGGACTGGGAAGGGCAATCATCCCGCCGGGGCAAGCGTAATGAATACGGACTATCCTACTCGTCCGGATTCGGCAAGTCTGATCTCTTTGTGTCCCTCAATTATCTCGACGAGCAAGGATGGGCGCTTAATTCTGACTTTGAAACCATCCGTGCCCGCGTTAACCTGAACACCGAGGTGCGCGACTGGTTTAGGACTGGCATCAACGTCAATGCCAACGCGAACCAATATAGCAACAACAGTTTCGGAACGGGCATCGTCAATCCGTTTTACTTTGCACGCCAAATGGGCCCGATCTACCCTGTACACGTGCACGACCCCGTGACTGGGGAGTTTATTTTGGACGATCAAGGGAATCGCATCTATGATATCGGCGACCTCTCTGCTCAGTTTGGCTTGTCCCGCCCGTTTAACAGTGGCCGGCACGCTATCGCCGAAAACCTCTGGAACCTGGATACGTACACGCGTGACTTCATAGGCGCTCGTGGATATGTCGAGTTGGATATCCTGCCTTGGATGACCTTCCACAGCACCCTTGCCGTCGATTTGCGCAACCAGCGCGAAGAGGCCTACCAGAACACGGTAGTGGGAGACGGCGCACCCGCCGGACGGTATAGCCAAGCGTGGAACAGACGGATGCAATGGACGTTCTACCAGTATTTAAACCTGAATAAATCCTTTGGCTTACACAACCTTACCGGTACGTTGGGCCACGAATCAGTTAACTATAAGAACGAGAACATCTCGGGTCTGCGCCAAGGCGAAGGTTTCCAGAACTTTTACACCTTCACCAACTTTACGGATATCAACTCATTGACCTCGGGGTTAGGCGAGTATGCCATGGAGAGTTATTTCGCCCGGGCCAACTATGATTACAACCATACCTACTATCTGAGCGGTTCGGTCCGCTACGATGGAGACTCAAAAATGCCGCAATTAAACAGGTGGTCCACCTTCTGGTCAGTGGGTGCTGCTTGGCGGATAGAAAACGAAGCATTCTTTGACGTACCATGGGTAAATGCCCTGAAACTGCGGGCGTCATACGGCCGGTTGGGTAACAACAACTTCGGTACGGCCAATGGTGACTTTTATCCATACCAGCCCGGCTACGGCATTGGTGTTAATAACGTTGGGTTTCCCGGCACCACGCTTTCCGCATTGGGTAGTCCCGACTTGCGTTGGGAAGGCCAGAAGCCACTGGATCTCGGTCTCGAATTCGCATTGTTCAACAGCCGTTTGACCGGTCAATTCGAGTATTACCACCGCACCAGTGACGGCCTGTTGTTCTCCGTGCCGCAGCCGTACCACAACGGTGCGACCACAGGCGGTGCATTCACCATCCGGCGCAACGTGGGCGACATGCTCAACTCTGGTATCGAGCTGTCACTGACGGGGGGTATCATCCGTAAAGCGGACTTCAACTGGGACCTGACCCTGAATGTGACCACCCTGCGCAATGAGATTCTGGTCATGCCAGAGGAGACTCCGTTTATCGTCTCGTCGCCTTACAGAAGAGAAGCGGGTTACTCGATCTACGAATATTACACGCGCGAGTTCTACGGCGTGGATCCCGACGACGGACGCGTCATGTATCGCAACGTGGTAGCGGATGCTAACATGGAAAGCCCATCAATCCGGATTATCGACCATGGGGGAGGGCGTGTTGACACAGTCACCTACGACCATAACCTGGCGCGCCAAGACTGGTTGGGCAAGCAAGGCCTACCAGACGCCTACGGCAGTATCATTAACCGGTTTAGCTACAAAAACTTTGATTTTGGGTTTGTGCTTGCCTATAGTTTGGGCGGATACGTCACCGACGGCCCTTATTCAGGCTTCATGAGCTCCGGACCGTCTAACGGAAGCAACCTGCACCGCGACTTGCTGAAAGGCTGGCGCTCGCCAGGAGACGTGACGGACATCCCGCGGATGGACCTCAATCAAACCGCTCCTTTCGGTGCTACGTCCTCGCGCTGGTTGACGAGTGCAAGCTATCTCGGCATTAGCACGATTAATTTTGCATACCGTATACCCGAAGCGGTTTCCGCCCGGGCCTATCTGACACGGGCCAGAGTGTTTGTGAGCGCTGAGAACCTGCATTATTGGACTGCCCGCAAAGGGTTGAACTCCATGACGAACATCTCCGGCGCTTCAGCTACAACCAGCTACAGCCCAGCACGGACAATTAACATCGGTATTAACTTTGGCTTATAATTGGCAGAAAGATGAATTTATTGAATATCAATATCAGAAGAACCAGTCTAGTCGCAGTACTCTCCTTGGGGCTGGCGATGACTGGATGCAAAAGTGATTTTTTGGAGAAAGTGCCCATGACTGTGGTCTCTCCCGAAACAGTTTTTGCGACCACCGATAATGCCTACGCGGCGATCAACGGCCTTCACCGGCGCCTGTACAGCCAATGGTTTAGCAGCCAGGCGATGGGTGGAATTAGTGGCAACATGATCTCCATAGATGCCTTAGGCGAAGACATGGTGATGACGGCCCAGGGAAACGGTTGGTTTATCGGGGATTATCGTTGGCTGAGCCATCGTACCGAAAACAACGTGATCCTTCGGAATAATTACGGTTTTTTCTATTCGTTTATTGGCAACGCCAACCAAATCATCGTAAGTATCGATGCCGCGGACGGGCCGGAAGCCGACAAGAACTTTTTGAAAGCACAAGCCTTGTCATATCGGGCCTGGGCCTACTTCAACTTGGTCCAAATGTTCGGCAAGCGGTACAACGCCGGTGGCGATAACTCGTCAATGGGCATGTCGCTCATCACCGAGCCTAATGATACGCCGGTAGAAAGAAGTTCGGTCGCCGAAACGTATGCACAGATTAACAGTGATCTCGATGAGGCGATCTCGTTGTTCGCGAGTGCCGTGGAACGCCCGCACAAGTCGCATTTGAATGTCAATGTGGCTAAGGGATTAAAAGCCCGCGTAGCATTGACGCAGGAGAATTTTCCAGTAGCCGCGCAAATGGCGCGCGAGGCGCGTCAAGGGTATGCGCTGATGGATAACGAGACGTATATGGCCGGGTTCTCGGATCTCGGCAATCGGGAATGGATTTGGGGTATCGAGCACCGCGAAGATCAGCCGACTTACTTTTACTCGTTCTTCGCCTATCTGGGCAACTTCAGCTCCACCAATACGCGTGGCAACCCGAAAGCGATTAGCTCCCTGCTCTACGATCAGATCACCGATACGGACGTGCGCAAGCAATTATGGGATCCCACAGGCGAAGACCTGGATTTCCCCGTTGTGGCTAACGGCATTCGGTTTCCCTACATGAACCGCAAGTTTATGCTGGATAACCCAGGCAACAGTAATGGCGACTTGGCGATCATGCGCGCTGGAGAGATGTACCTTGTCGAGGCGGAAGCGTTGGCAAGGCAGGGTGGACAGGATGCTGCGGCAGCCGACGTGTTGTACGAGTTTGCGGTAAACCGCGATTCCGAATACACACGGTCTACGAACACGGGACAAGCGTTAGTGGATGAGATTTTGGTTCAGCGCCGTGTGGAGCTGTGGGGCGAAGGCTTCCGCTACTACGATTTGAAGCGCTTGAACCAGCCACTCGACCGGACGGGTGCCAACCATATTGGTAGCCTCGCCGTAGTCTTCGAAGTGCCTGCAGGGGATATTTCCTGGGAGTTTCTGATTCCCCGGGCAGAGCTCGACTACACAATGGGTATAGTGAAGCAAAACCCGCTTTAAGGATTTTTCCCTCCTGCCGTCTCGAGCCAATTTTATGTTGGTACGGTGTATGGCAAAAAAAAGCTGTTTCCTCGTTGGAAACAGCTTTTTTTTTGGCACCAGTGTCAGCCGATTGATCGTTTACAATCGACGTTCCATCCGTGCCAAATACTGGTCGTACTCATCCTCGTAGAGGATTTGTACCACCCAGCCCAGCTGCTGCCCGATGCGGATGAGCGTGTTCTGATCGATATACAGCCAGGAAAAGGGAGCACCTGGTTCGTTGTGGTATTCGTATTGAAACTGGATTTCGCCGTGGTAGGTTGCGGGTGTGGGAATATCCGAATCGCCGTACAGATACGCGATGTCCGAACTGTCAAAAAGCAACTGGCCGCCTTCATTGAGCAGGCCTTCGCAGTGCTGGAGAAGCCCTGGCAAACCCGCTAAGCTCCCCGCTAGTCCAATGCCGTTCATCAGCAGGAGCAGGGTGTCGTACCGGTCGCTCGTATAGTCAAATATATCGGCATGGATAACGTCCGAAACGCCTCTTGCGCGCATGATGGCGCACGCCTGGGCCGAAATTTCCAGTGCGCTGGTTGCTATACCCTGCGTTTGCAGATGGAGTGCGTGGCTGCCTACCCCGGCGCCGATGTCCAGCGTTTTTCCGTCGCAAAGCGCGAGGGCGATGTGCTCCAGTTCGGTAAAATCCTCCGGCGCGCGAAAAAACACGTCGACAGGCATTTCCTCAGGTGGGCCGTAGCTGTTGTGCAGGATCAGGGCCGTGTCGGTATTTCCCGCATGGTAGTCGGCCAAGGCTTGGCCAAATACATCCTTAATCATTGTCAGGGATCATAAGTAGCTCCTTGGCCAGCCGGATCGCGCGCCCGTCGCCGGTGTGCTTGCCGGGCTCGTCCGACAGCTTGACGACCGGAGTCCACTGGGCTTCTTCGGGATAGGCTTCGACCATTTTCAGCACGACGTTCATCGTGGGCAGGCCTACGTCGTTGGTGAAGTTGGTGCCGATGCCGAAGGAAAAACCGATGCGGCCCCGGCAGTGCTGGGCAATGCGGTTCACCTTATCGTAATTGAGGCCGTCGGAGAAAATAATCGTTTTTGACCGCGGATCGATCCCGTGGCGTTCGTAGTGCCGTATGGTTTCGTCCGCAAAATGCAGGGGGTCGCCACTGTCGTGCCGCACGCCGTCAAAAAGTTTTGTGAGTTTCTTGTCAAATTGGTCGAAAAACACCCTGCTGGTGTAGGTGTCGGATAGGGCGATGCCCAGATCGCCCCGATATACGTCAGACCAATGCTCGAGCCCCAGTAGGTTGGCCATCTTGAATCCGTATTTGGCGCCGTGGAACATAAACCATTCGTGGGCATGCGTTCCGATCGGCTTAGTCTGGTTGAGCATGGCGATATGCACGTTGCTGGTGCCGATGAAGCATCCCTCGCCGTGTTGCTTGAGTTGTTCCGCTACGAGGCGGTGCACCGCATAGGAGTGGCGTCGGCGTGTGCCGAATTCGGCGATGGTGACGCCCAATTCGCGGTAGCGCTCAATTTTCTTCCGGGCTATCACCGCTACTTCCGCATCGGGTACCCGCTGGGTGTTGGTCATGCGGTAGTACAGTTCGCATATGATAGACAGGATCGGTACTTCCCAGAGGATCGTACGGTACCACAGGCCATCGATGTCTACGCGCAGGTCCGTGCCATCCTGGTCGATATGCACTTCCTGCGGGTCAAAACGGTATCCTTGGAGGAAGTCGAAATAAGTGGGGTCAATATAAGGGCACGTCAGCGCAAAGAATTCCTTTTCCTTGTCGGTAAGCTGGATCTTGGCCATATCATCCACCGCTTGGCGCAGGGCATCGCCAAACCCCTCCGGAAAGGCGTGCCGGCCCCGGTTGATGAAGCTATAGCGGGCCTTTGCTTTCGGGAAAAGTTTGACCACGGCATGTTGCATGGTAAACTTGTAGAAATCGTTATCGAGTATTGAGTTGAGCATCACGGATCCAATGAGTAGACGGTTTTAGCCATTCAGCCGGCCTTCCCCAGTCGTCGTTTAGCGAATTACACTTGCCCAAGCTTCGGCCATCAACTGTGCGCCCGGCAGGGTTGTATGCACGCCATCGTTGGTCCAGTAGGTACGGTCAGCTTGGTTGGAAGCTTTGTCGAAGATCGCTTGGTATGGGATAAACGCCGCCTTGTATTCAGTGGCAATTTCCTTGGCAACGTTGCGATAACCGTCAAAGTCGGGGTACCAGTCGTCGGTCACCGCGCGGATGCCGTTTACGGCAAAGGGTTCACCGATGATCAGTTTGAGTTTAGGCAGCCGGGCCAAGGTGTTGTCCAAAAGCTTGCGGTAGTCATCGGCGTAGGTCTGCAGCGTGCCTGCGTAGCCGCCATTTTTCGTGTGCCAATAATCGTTGACGCCAATGAGAATGCTTAGCACGTTGGGCTGTAGCTGCAGGCAGTCCTGCTCCCAGCGCTCCGCCAGTTGGTGTACTTTATTGCCGCTGATGCCCCGGTTGAGGAACTGCAGCTCCAGTTGTGGCAATTGGCGGAGCAAATGCGCGCTGGCCAGCATCGCGTAGCCCTTGCCGAGCGCGTCTATGTTGTTGGGTGCGGTGGATTCTTTGTTGCGCCCGTTATCCGTGATGGAGTCACCTTGGAACAAAATGATATCGCCACGTTCTACGCGTACGGTGTTCTTATCCGAGTCCGTAGCATGGCCGGCATGCACCAGTTGCGGTACCCAACTCAGCAGGCTGGCCCCGACTAGGCTCTGCCCGATAAATTTCCTTCTGTTAATTTCCATGTCAATGGGTTGGTGTAATGCCAAAGTTAAAAATTCCCGCATGTATTTGCTCGAAGTAGATGGAATAATGTGTGAATTAGCGGGGGGTTCAAAAGACAAAGGAGGCTAAATTGCCTCCTCTGCCCATTGTTTCACGAAAATTAACACACTATATGTTCTCTTTATACCTTCCTAGTTCCGGCTGCCGCGGGAAGAAGTAGCTTGGTTATTTCTTGACGAAGTCCGGCTTGAAGACGACGTGGCAGACGACGAGCCGCTTCTCGAGCTGGCGGGAGTAACACTCCGGCTGGTTTGGCTCGACGAGCGCTGGCTGCTCACGCGCGATGATGCGCCGTTCGTTTGCTGGCTCCGCGCTGGCGTACTCGATACGTTTCTCGTCGACGTGGTTCTTGTAGCGGATGCCGCACGTGTTGTATTGTTGTTGGTGGCCCGCGGTGTAGCCGTTGTATTGCGGTTTGTATTGGCATTGCTACGGCTTGTCGCCGCCCGGCTGTTCGTGCTGGGGGTTACCGCCCGGCTGTTTGTGCTCGGGGTGACTGCGCGGTTGTTCGTGCTCGTGGCGCGTGTGCCGGTGCTTCGGCTATTTTGCGTTGGCCGGACCGCATTGTTGTTGTCGGTGCTTCGCGCCGTACTCCGCGTGTTAGTCGCCGTTCCCCTAGCGTTGGGGGTTGTCGACGGCGTGGTTGCACGCGCATTGGTGTTGGTACGGCTAGTCGTCGCATTAGCGCGGTCTTGCGTGTTGGCGGTACGCGCTGTTGCCGAGCGGACATTAGACGCCTCGGTCACACGTGCCGGACGGGCCGCATTGCGGGTAGATTGGTTGACCTCAGGACGGTACATGTTTACCGTGCGGTCATTGACCGTAGCTCTGCCCGGACGCGACGAACTTGCAATCTGCCTCACCGCCACCCGGTTGTTGGTCACGCGTTGGATTTCGCTATGCTTCGGTCCGCTCACGTACGTACGGTTGTTATACACATACGTGTTATTGATGATCGTGGTGCGGTTGTAAATATTTACCCGATTGCGTGAATGCGCGTAGTATCGGTACATGTGGCGATCCATCATATGGCGTTGCGGCAGGAATACCCAGTGGTGGTGCGGTATGCCGATGTTGACATGGATGGACATGCGCGGGCCCAAGGGAGCCCAGCCGTAGTATCCGCCGCCACTTCGCCAGCTCACCCAGGCGGGGCCCCACTCGTATCCGGGTACCCATGCCCAGCCGTAGTAGTTGTTATACACCCAACGCCCGTAGTGAAACGGTGCCCAGCCCCAGTCGTAGTTGGAGACCCACGTGTTGCCGTAGTTGGTCATCGCCCAATATCCATTGGTCATATAAGGCTGGAATCCGGGGCCTGCATTGGGCACCCAGACGTATCCGTGCTCGTAATCATTGACCCAGTCGCCGTAGGGAGACAGTTCATCATAGAATAACTGAAACGAAACGCTCATGCCGGGTTGTGCTTTGGCAGCGTTAAGGCCAGTAAACACCAGTAATGAAAGGGTGGTGAGTAGAAGTATTCCGGTATTTTTTAACGTTTTCATGGCTTTCGATTTTTGTGTGAATCCTTTGTTAATTCTCCTGTGAACGACTGTTGGTGTCAAATTTTATGGGGTTTGATCAATTATTTTCATTCACGTTCTGTTGTTTTTATACATGTTGTTACGATGTTCATTTGTAGATAAGACGGAATCCCTCGGGCATGGTTTAATAACAACAAGCCTTGGCAACGGAAAAGTTACGCCTGGCGTGCCGTTTGTAGGGCTATTGCTGTGCGGTCGGCGCGCTGAGTGGGGGCTGAACGCCTCAATACGGCCATAACGCGCAATTTTGTAGTTATTTAAGGATTAGGGTCGTGCGCATTGGATAAGCTTAATAAAAATACCTAATTTTGCGCCGTTATTTCGGCCGCCGGCTGAAGGTGCCGTGGGGAGGCCGGCACGTATGCTTATATTGCGTATTTGAAGAGAATTCCTTGAAGAAAGTTAGCCGCATATTTTTAGAATTAGCCAACATTCACCGGTTTGTGATGCGGCTGTATGGCGAAGTCTTTAAGCCGCCCTATGAGTTTAGGGAGATGGTCAGGCAGTGCTACGAGATCGGTTGGAAGTCTTTACCCCTTATTTCGCTCACCGGCTTTATCACCGGCTTTGTTTTTACCAACCAATCGCGCCCGTCGCTGGCCGAGTTTGGCGCGACGTCCTGGTTGCCGGCGCTGATCTCCATTGCCATGATCCGAGCACTGGCACCGTTGGTTACGGCGTTAATCGCATCGGGCAAAGTGGGTTCGCAAATCGGCGCCGAACTCGGCTCGATGAACGTCACGGAGCAGATAGACGCGATGGAGGTATCGGGCAGCAACCCGTTTAAGTTTCTGGTGGTCACCCGCGTCGTTGCTACGACTATTTCTATACCCATCCTGTCCTTCTACACCGCGGCCGTGGGCCTTTTAGGCGCGTTTCTGAGCGTGAGCCAGCATGAAAGTACGAGCTTTCGGATATTTTTCATTCAAGTGTTTGAAGCGGTGAGCTTCATCGATATTTTTTCCTTGGTGCTCAAGGCCGTGGTTTTTGGCTTTACGATCGGCGTAGTGGGCTGTTACCAAGGCTACCATTCGTCGAAAGGAACCGAAGGGGTGGGCAAGGCGGCCAACTGGGCTGTTGTCATGTCCATGTTCCTGATTTTTGTGGAAGAGTTATTGATTGTACAACTTATCCAAGCCTTTAGATAAAGCGAGGCCATGAAAAAGCCGACAGCAAACATCGACTATACTACGCGCGTGATTTCCATCCGCGGCGTCAGCAAATCCTTTGGCGATCTGCACGTACTGCGCGGCGTGGATTTGGACCTGTATAAAGGGGAGAATCTCGTGGTGCTCGGCCGGTCCGGGACGGGCAAGTCCGTTTTGATTAAGGTGATATCCGGGCTGCTCAAGCAGGATGCCGGCACCGTGGACGTGTTGGGACACGAAGTCGCCAAACTTAAAGCACGCGAGCTGCAGCAATTGCGTTTGCGCATCGGCTTTTCCTTCCAAAACAGCGCGCTGTACGATAGCATGACCGTTAAGGAAAACCTCGAATTTCCCCTCGTGCGCAATAAGCGCAACCTTTCTAGGCGGGAAATCGACGAGCAGGTGGAATCTGTGCTGGATGCGGTAGGTTTGCTGCCTGCTTTGCGACAAATGCCGTCCGAACTTTCGGGTGGGCAGCGCAAGCGAATCGGCATTGCCCGCACGCTGATTCTGAAACCCGACATTATGCTGTACGATGAGCCGACGGCAGGGCTGGATCCCATTACCTGCATCGAGATCAATAACCTGATCAACGAAGTGCAGGAGCGCTACCATACGTCGGCTATCGTGATTACGCACGATTTGTCATGTGCCAAAACGGTAGGCGACCGGATCGTGATGCTGCTCGACGGAACGTTTGAGCGCGAAGGGTCCTTTGACGAGATTTTTGATACGAACGATGAAAGGGTGAAGCCTTTTTACGATTATAATTTTATTACATAGAGCAAGTTATGAGTGCACAGGAAAACAAACGCTCGATGATTGTCGGAATCTTCGTTTTAGTGGGGATCGTGATATTAGTGGCCGGCATCATCACCTTGGGCGGACAGCAAAACCGCTTCGCCCGGACGGTAACCGTCAGCACAATATTCCCTGACGTGGGCGGTTTGAAGGCAGGTAATAATGTGTGGTTTTCAGGCGTCAAGATCGGGACGGTAAAGGGCATCAACTTCGTCAACGTGCAAGAAGTCGAAGTGACGTTAGCGATTGAAGAGAAATCCAAGGAGTTTGTACGCCAGGATGCGTTAGCTATCCTGAGTTCGGAAGGGTTTATCGGCAACCGGCTGGTCGTCATTGAGGGAGGAAGCCCGTCGGCGCCGTCTATTTCCGAAGGGGATCGCCTGCAGGCCGGGCAAGCGTCGGATACGGACGCGATTATGGCAACCCTGCAAACCAACAACCAAAACTTAGTTGGCATCACCGAGAACTTTCAAATCCTTACCGATCAGCTGGTCAAGGGCGAAGGAACGATTGGGGCCCTGCTGAACGAACGGGAACTTTTTGACGAAATCAAGCAGCTCGTTGCCAACCTTAATCAAACAGTCGCCAATACGTCCAAGGCTTCGGACGACCTCGTCAAGATGACCGCACAATTGAATAAAGAGGGTACGTTAGTGAATGACCTGCTGACAGATACGGTTGTTTACGGCAACTTGCAAACCGCCGTGGCCCAGTTGCAGGGCATCACCCAAACAGCCACAGCACTCACTACCAACTTGAACGAAGCGACGGCGAAGCTTAATGACAACGACAATGCCGTCGGGCTGCTGCTGAACGATGCGGAGATGGCGGAACAGATCCGGCGCACCATGCTAAACCTTGAGCAAAGCACGGAAAAGCTCGACCAGAACATGGAAGCATTGCAGCATAACTTCCTGCTTCGGGGCTTTTTCAGGAAGCAAGCACGCGAGGAAGCGCGCGCCAACGATTAGCGAAGCCTACGCGTTTTCGTACCCACGAATGATATCGCCCGCCCCGTCTACGATGTAGATGAGGCGGGCGTTCCTGTTTTGCCATTCGGCTGATTTATCCCCGGTTGTCGTTTTGCAAAGGCAGCCAAAAACCCTATCTTTATCCGAATACACACGGATAACCATCACGTATATGAGTAATGCCACGCCATCGGCTGGCGCCCGGTTTCGGGCGACCATGCAAGCCGAAAATCCTTTGCAAATCGTCGGCACGACCAATGCAAATCATGCCTTGCTTGCTGAGCAGGCGGGGTTTAAGGCGATTTACCTATCCGGTGGGGGCGTGGCGGCCGGATCGCTCGGTATCCCTGACTTAGGAATCACCAACTTGCACGACGTGCTGGTCGACGTGGAACGGATTACCAACGTCTGCGACACGCCTTTGCTGGTCGATGTGGATACAGGGTTCGGGCCTTCATCATTCAATGTCGCCCGTACCGTCAAATCCTTGGTCAAAGCCGGAGCCGCTGCCTTGCACATCGAAGATCAGGTAGGCGCCAAGCGATGCGGCCATCGGCCCAACAAAGAATTGGTGCCGGGTCAGGAAATGGCTGACCGCATTAAGGCTGCGGTCGATGCACGGACGGACCCGGATTTCCTGATTGGAGCGCGCACGGACGCCCTCGGCACTGAAGGAATTGGCAGGGCTTTGGAACGCGCCACGGCCTACGCGGAAGCCGGCGCCGACTTTATTTTTGCGGAAGCCGTGGGGGACATTAGCCAATACCGGCTTTTTGTGGAGGCGACCGGGCTTCCCGTGCTCGCGAACATCACGGAGTTCGGGCAGACACCGCTGTGGACGGTCGATGAGCTGGCTCAGGCAGGGGTAGAACTGGTATTGTATCCGTTATCCGCCTTCCGGGCGGCAAACGAGGCGGCACGCAAGGTATTTGAGCACCTGCGCAGCGACGGCACGCAAAAGGCCGTGCTGGACACCATGCAAACGCGCGAAGCGCTCTACCAGAGTATTGGCTATTATGACTACGAGCGTAAGATCGACACCTTGTTCGGCAAGTAATAGGCCTCCGGAGCGGGTGCTATCACGTCCTGGCATCCGCAGCTTGTGGCAACGGCGTAACACGAACACGATTAAAACCAACTATGATGAGTGAACACCAAGCACTTCCCGGTTTCAAACCTAAAAAGTCAGTCGCGCTGTCCGGCGTTGCTGCGGGCAACACAGCCCTGTGCACCGTAGGCAAAAGTGGGAATGACCTGCACTACCGGGGTTATGATATTTTTGATTTGGCAGCGGGCGCATCTTTTGAGGAAGTCGCCTATTTGCTCATACACGGCAAATTGCCCAATCAGCCGGAACTGAATGCCTACCGGAGCAAGCTGAAAGCGCTGCGTGGGCTTCCGGCCGTCGTCAAAACCGTTTTGGAACAAATCCCGGCAGCGGCTCACCCAATGGATGTCTTGCGCACCTATACGTCAACCCTCGGGACCGTGTTGCCCGAAAAGGAAGGCCACCCGCTACCTGGCGCCCGGGATATTGCCGACCATCTCCTGGCGTCTTTCTCGAGTGCGTTGCTGTATTGGTATCACTATGCTACCCACGGACGGCGCATCGATGTGGAAACCGATGATGAAAGCGTAGGCGGACACTTTTTGCACTTGCTGCACGGCACCCCGCCTTCCCAATCTTGGGTGGAGGCCATGCAGGTGTCGCTTAACCTGTACGCCGAGCATGAATTTAACGCGTCAACATTCACCGGCCGGGTGATTGCGGGCACCGGATCAGATATCTATTCGGCGATCACAGGGAGCATCGGCGCGCTGCGCGGGCCCAAGCACGGTGGCGCCAATGAGGTCGCGTTTGACATTCAAAGCCGTTACGCGAATCCGGACGATGCGGAAGCTGATATCCGCGAGCGGCTGAGCCGAAAGGAGGTCATTATCGGGTTCGGACATCCCGTGTATACCCTAGCCGACCCCAGAAACAAGGTAATCAAGGCCGTAGCTAAGCGGCTGGCTGAAGAAGCGGGTGACATGCGCCTGTTTGATATTGCCGAACGTCTTGAAACGCTGTTGTGGGATGAGAAACGGATGTTTCCCAATCTGGATTGGTTTTCTGCCGTGTCCTACCACTTGATGGGCATCCCGACCTTGTTTTTCACGCCGCTATTTGTCGTTTCACGGGTCACGGGATGGAGTGCGCATGTGATCGAACAGCGGGAAGACGGGAAGATAATCCGGCCTAGCGCGAACTATACTGGCCCCGAAAACAAAGCATTCGTTTCGATTGAACAGCGTCCATAAAAACAGCGGCATTACGTTAACAAAAAATAAAATCAAGTTTATAACATGTCTTCATATATTTCGAATGAACGTCCGGATACCGACCAGGTAATCGTGGACATCGTGGATTACGTTTTGGATTATGAAATCAAAAGCAACCTCGCTTTCCAAACCGCACACTACTGTCTGCTGGACACGCTAGGCTGCGGTTTTGAGGCCCTGACATATCCAGCGTGTACCAAGCTGCTCGGGCCGGTGGTACCGGGCACGATCGTACCGCATGGGGCCAAAGTGCCGGGTACGCCTTACCAATTGGATCCCGTGCAGGCGGCCTTCAATATCGGTGCGATGGTCCGCTGGCTCGATTTCAACGACACGTGGCTGGCGGCCGAGTGGGGGCATCCCTCGGATAACTTGGGCGGAATACTCGCCGTGGCCGACTGGTTGTCGCGTACGGCGGTCGCCAATGGCAAGCAGCCCTTGTCCGTGCGTGACGTGCTGGACGCCATGATCCGGGCCCACGAAATTCAGGGCGTTATGGCGTTGGAGAACTCGTTTAACCAGGTCGGGCTGGATCACGTATTGCTGGTCAAACTGGCGTCCACCGCGGTAGTGGGCAAGCTAATCGGGCTGAGCCGTGATGAACTGGTCAATGCCGTTTCGCATGCTTTCCTCGATGGCCATGCGCTGCGTACCTACCGGCATTCACCCAATACGGGTAGTCGCAAATCGTGGGCGGCAGGCGATGCCACGTCGCGTGCCGTACGGTTGGCGCTGGTGGCCAAAACGGGGGAAATGGGCTATCCGTCGGTGCTGACGGCGAAAACATGGGGTTTCTACGATGTGCTTTTTAAAGGGAACTCGTTTAAATTCCAGCGGGGCTACGGCAGCTACGTCATGGAAAATATCCTGTTCAAGATATCTTTTCCGGCAGAATTCCATTCGCAAACGGCGGTGGAGGCGGCGATGACATTGCACGGTCGGCTGCAGGAGCTGGGCAAGACTGCCGCGGATATACAGCATGTCCGCATTCGCACCCACGAAGCGGCAATACGCATTATTGACAAGCGTGGGCCGTTGCACAATCCCGCAGACCGCGACCACTGCCTGCAATACATGCTTGCTGTGCCGCTACTCTTCGGCCGGCTCACCGCTGCCGACTATGAAGACAGCATCGCATCCGACCCACGGATCGACGCGCTGCGCGAAAAAATGGAGACGGAAGAGGACCCGCAATTCACGCTCGATTACCACAATCCGGAAAAGCGCTCCATTGCCAATGCCTTGACGGTAACCCTGACGGACGGAACGGTACTGGAAGAAGTGCAGGTGGAGTATCCCATTGGGCACCAGCGACGCCGCGAAGAAGGCATCCCCGTGCTCATTGAGAAATACAAGACCAACTTGGCCCGCGTATTTTCAACGAAGAAACAGGCACAATTGTTGGATGTCTCGTTGGATATCGAGCGTTTGGGTGCGCTGCCCGTACACGAATTCGTCGACATGATGGTGCCGTGTTAAGCAGGCTTTTATCGTAGCGGATAAAATCCTACTTTTGGGATGAAAATTTTGGGAAGGAGGGATTATGCCAATAAGGGATAATGATGTTCTGTACGAGGACAATCATTTGATTGCCATAAATAAGCGGGCGGGAGTGATTGTGCAGGAGGATAAGACGGGTGACCTGGCCTTGGAAGACATGGTGAAGCAGTACATTGCTGAAAAATACAGCAAGCCAAACGGTGCGTTTTTGGGCGTGCCGCATCGTCTGGACCGCCCGGTGAGCGGCTTGATTCTTTTTGCGAAAACCAGCAAAGCCCTGGATAGGCTTAATAAGCTCTTCAAGATCAGGGAGATGAAAAAAACCTACTGGGCTGTCGTCCGGCAAAAGCCTGAACAGACTGAAGGCAAGTTGGTGCATTGGTTAGTACGCGACCGGGATCGGAATATCACACGCGCCTACGACAACGCGGTAGACGGGGCCAGTCGCGCCGAGCTGGATTACAAAGTAATCGGTTTTCTGGACGGGTATTATTTGATTGAGGTGTATCCGCTGACGGGCCGCACGCACCAAATCCGGGTGCAACTCGCGTCGATGGGTTGCCCGATTGTCGGCGACAACAAATACGGGTATCCGCGTGGCAGTCTGAAGCGAAGCATTTGCTTGCATGCCAAATCCCTTGAGTTTATTCATCCCGTACAAAAAGAACCGATCAAACTGGCCGCACCCCTGCCCAAGGATGGGTTTTGGGAAAAGTTTGCGCAGTACGGCGAATAGGGCGTTAGCCCCTTACGAAGGCTCGCACAGCGTCAGCGCTTATCGCGGACCCGTTCAATAGGAAAAACGACAAAAACAACAGATGATGTGGAAGGAATCAGAAGGAGCACTTTACCGGCATTTTGAGTTCACCGACTTTTCCCAGGCATTCGCGTTCATGGCGCGGGTGGCTTTGCTGGCCGAATCCCATAACCACCACCCGCGCTGGACGAACGTGTACAACCGGGTGGAAATTTGGCTGAGCACGCATGATGCTGGCAATCAGGTGACGGAAAAAGATAGAAAACTGGCGAAGGCCATTGACGAGCTAGTATAATGGAGCAAAAGAACCGACGCACCTTTACGGCATTAGGGGGCTTTAACAAGGTGCTCCTGTTTGTGGTATTGGTGTTCTTGGTGATGCATTACGCCAAAAGTTTCCTGATTCCCGTTGTCACGAGTGCCTTGCTGGCCATGCTGCTGGTTCCGGTGTGCCGCAAGCTGGAGAGCTGGAAAATCAGCCGGGCACTGGCCGCCGCTTTATCCGTGCTTGTGACCCTGTCGGTGGTGGTAGGGGTGATCTACGTCCTGACGCACGAATTGGTGCTCATGGGCAAAGACCTGACCACCATTGGCGACGGCCTCTCCCGTGCCTTGGAAAAGGTGCAGGTCTACCTGTCGGAGCATTTCCACCTGTCTATCGCCCAGCAGCGCGCCTACCTGCAAGATCAGATCGCAACGTGGACTAACGTTGCAGGCAAGCAAATCAGTGGTATTTTCTTCTCGGTGGTTTCGGTTTTGGGTAATTTGCTGATTATCACCGTTTACACGGTGCTGATGCTGATCTATCGGAGCCGGAGCAAGCAATTTGTGTTGCAATTGGTGCATCGTTATGCGGGCGACGAAAATCTGGCCAATGCCCAGCATATCGTCGAGAAGATCACGATGGTGTCAAGCCGGTATGTAGGTGGGGTTTTTCTGGTTGTCCTGATCCTTTCGGTCACCTACTTCATCGGGCTGACAATCATCGGCATTGAGAACGCCCTGTTTTTTGCAATCATCGCCGCGTTAATCAATATTATACCGTATATCGGTTCGGTGGCCGGCGGCGCTATCGTGGTTGCCTACACCTTGATAACCCGCGACACGCTCACGGTACCCATCATCACGACGGTGTTTTTTACGGTCGTGCAGCAGTTGGATAGCTACGTGCTGACACCGAAAATCACGGGTGGACAGGTACATCTCAGCCCGTTATTCACCATTATGGTGCTGTTGTTGGGCGGCATGGTGTGGGGTGCTGCGGGCATGATTCTGTTTATCCCGCTCTTAGGCGTCATTAAAGTCGTGTTTGACAACGTAGAATCCCTGAAGCCCTACGGGTACCTCATCGGGGATAAATAAGGCCGTGCGGAATCGTATAGGTTAGTTTTCGCCGGACATCAGCAAGGCTAGCATTTCGGCGGTATTACGCACTTCCAGCTTGTGGAGGATGTTTTTGCGGTGCGTCATCACGGTATGGACGGACAGGAACAGCTTCTCCGCAATTTCGTTGTTGGTGTAACCGCTGCGGATGAGGTCGACGATTTCGATTTCGCGCTTCGAAAGCTTGAACCGATTGGTGTACCGGTCTTTGAAGAGGCTGGAAGAGTCTTCTACCGTGCAGGTCGTCTTGTCGTAATCGAATACATTCTCGCCCGCAACAATGCGCTTGATGCTGTCGATCAAGTGCTGGGCATCGGCGTCTTTATGAAGGTATCCGTGAATATCCAGCTCTTTGCATTTTGAATATATTGCGCTGTCTGCGTACATGCTGAGCACGACGATTTTGGACTGCACGTTGTTATTGCGGAGTATACGGATGGTGGCAGCGCCGTCCAGCACGGGCATGTTCAGGTCGACCAGTACAAGGTCAACATCGTTGTGCCGTAGGTATTCGGCAAGTTCTTTTCCGTTTGAACAGATCTTAGCCACGACCAGCTCGCCATCGGAATGTAGGATGGACGCGATACCCTCGGCAAAAAGCTTATGGTCATCGGCAATGGCTACACGTATCATTTGGTTTTAGGGCTTAATGGGTAACGTTAGTTCGACGGTTGTACCCTGGCCGCTGAGTGACGTGATTCGGACGTTGCCACCGATAAGTTTCGCACGGTCGCGAATATTGGACAGCCCTGCGCCGTCCGAATGCTTATCTATGTCAAAACCGATCCCATCATCCACTAGGGTTAGGACACAACGATCGTTTTCGACAGCTAATGTAATAAATATATTACAAGCTTCGGCGTGTTTGATGATATTATTTATTGACTCCTGAAAAATACGCGCGGCCATGAGGCGGCTGTGCGCATCGGCAATTTCGCAATGGCACTCGCTTTTGAATACGGCGTTTAATCCGGATATTTTATTGATTTTAGTGACTTCCTGGCCAATAAATTCTTTGAGGGAATAATTTTCTATGCGCCCGATGTTCAAATTGTGGGACAGGGAGCGGATATCGGTAATGGCTTGCTCGATGAGGAACTTGATGTCGGTCGTCGGCTTGACCGAAGGTTTTGAAAGGTAAAGCTTGATCAAGGACAGCACTTGTCCGATGTTGTCGTGTAATTCCTGGCCTACATATTTGAGCGTTTCTTCGCGGATTTCGACTTTGGCTTTCAGTACGCTGCGGGCGTATCGCGAACGGATTTCCTCTTGCTCCCGAATGTTGCGTATTTTCTTTTTCTGATAGACCAGTACCATCACGAACATGAAAATACCGACAGCTAGTAGCATAATCGTTCCGAATAATACGGCAAGGATGGGTTCGACGTTGAATTGTTCGGTTTTATTTGGGTTCATGGTGTTTGTAATCAGACATCAACTGAGTGGCAGACCCCCGCACCTTTATTTGCCCGATATCCGAGCTGGTCTATGCAACAAAAAACCCACTAAATACATTCCGTACAACAGGAATGCAAAGATTCGCATCATCGTAGGTCCAATATGTTGGTTGTTTCCAAGGGATAAGTAATTCCAGAGGCTGATTGTAAGTGTGCTGCAAAGATAAAAGAAAAACAATGCGGTCACGACCCAAAACGTTGCGTTCCGGGTGGGGTTTCCCATGCTGGTTTCGTCGCTAACCAACAACTGGTGGAAATACATCAAGCTGTAGACCACGATGAGAATACCCATGAGCGTGCGGGAGTAGGTCAGGAGGTATGCCCCGTCTTGAAGGAATAGCAGGTTGGCGAGGTAGAACAAAATGTTGAGCACGCCGGTGACTAGGATTGCCATCCGCTTGGCTGGCGACAGGACGAGGCTGTGGAATAACATACTGAAGTACACGATATTAAATATCATGAATATGTTGAATATAAAGTGGTTAGACTCATGTGAGGTGAGAATGAACGAATATACGGTAGAGAAAAACTGGTACCCGAACTGGAAGAGCAAAAAATAGGGAAAAAACCGCATAAGCCGAGGTTGTAGCGACTTTGTACGGTAAAAACCCGCTGCTGCCGCGGCTAATATCAGTATGAAGACAGCTAAGGTTACTTGGTCCATGCGCGGTAAAGGCTAGCTGAGGAGCCCCTCCGCATCAGAGGGGGCTCCATCAGGACGCGTTGCAATGCGATGTCGTCTGGTGTCGTCTGGCTAGGTGCTGGTTTCCTCGTCATAAGGCAGCAGCGCACCATCTGGGGGATGGGGTGGCGGACACATTCCGAAATCATCTGCGGGCATATTGCGCCCGCTACCGGACATCGGCATGAGGATCGGCCCGATTTTTCCCCCCGCTTGGCTTGCGCTTCGTGCGGCCTTCCCCGGAATCTCCAGGCAGTCGACGCTGTTCTCCATGGTTGGGTTGGTAGGGTCTTCCGACTTGGTGGCCACCATTACTAAGGTGTGACGTTTTTTATAGGCTGCGTTTTTTAGTTTGTGACCTGGATAGTCGTCGGCAATAGCGAAATAGAAGCGTAGGCCATCCGCGTCGTTTAGTTTCAGCATGTCGAGGATCGCTTCCTTGCTTACCCACACCATCCGCGAATCCTCGCTTTCCTTGCCCAGCTCCTTGGTCAGCTGCTTCGAGGCGGGCTGGCGGCGCTGTTTATCGTAGGCGTTGATCATCTGGTTGGCTAACTCCACGGGAATCAACTTCAATTTGCTGTCGCTGGGTCTTGACTTATCTTTCATGTATTTAGTAATTGGCGTGTGTTAAAACACACAGGTTTAACTCGCAACGTAAATATCCAAACATGTTTGGCGTAAACCAATACACCAAAATAGGTATATTGGTGTGAATATGCCTAATAGCTGTACCTCGGCCTAGTATGGGGCAAGGTGACCCGGGATTTGGCAGCCGAACACCTTAGTTTTCCATTCGGACAGTGTTTAAAACAATTTAGCTTCCGTCGTTTCGAATACGCTGTCGATCTTCCAGTTTTTGCTGTCCTTTGATGCAGCCACGGCCAACTCGTCGCAACGTTCGTTTTCCGGGTGTCCCGCGTGGCCGCGTACCCAGACAAAACGTACGCGGTGCAATTTGTAGACCTGTAGGAAGCGCAGCCACAGATCGGGATTTTTCTTGCCTGCAAACCCCTTTTTTAACCACCCGAAGACCCACTTTTTCTCGATGGCGTCAATTACGTATTTTGAATCGGAGTAGACCGTGACGTCTTGGTTAAGCTTTTTGAGGCTTTCCAGTGCCACGATGACGGCCAGCAGCTCCATCCGGTTGTTGGTTGTTTTGCGGTAGCCCGCTGATAATTCCTTATAATGTGGTCCTGAGCGCAGGATAACGCCGTACCCACCGGGTCCGGGGTTGCCGCTTGATGCGCCGTCCGTGAAAATTTCAATCATATTGTCGCAAAGTTACGGCAAATTAGTTAGAGCCCTGCC
>CAYUIZ010000016.1:0-39003 GCA_964444885.1 uncultured Sphingobacteriaceae bacterium
GAATTGACCGGCAGATGGTAAGCAAAATTTAATTCCGCCGCCGAAAGCATGATGGGACCCGTCTTGTCTACAAACACCTTGCCCCCCACCCCTACCCGGTTTCGGTGGAAATTCGTGATGCTTACCGGGGCATTGACCGTGACATACATCGTTTTAGGCGCCTCATTGATTCCAGTCCACTGTGACCGTGCTGAAAGCTTCATATCGATGTAGGGTTCAATGCCTGCAATCGCCGGATTCAGCACAAAGTTATTCGCCATGTACATGGTATAATGCGGATGCTGCTGGGCAGCGACGGAAGCACACTGCGCCCATAAAGCTAGCGAGAAAAACAAAGGCATGAGCCACGGACCGCTACGTCCGGCTGGACTGTTTCGCAGATGTTTGCCCATGATAGGATGATTCGTATGGATGCGATTTATAACCAGCCTGAAAACTACGGATTTCCTTTGGGTTATCAAAGCACTTCGGAAAGAAGCGCGTAGCGAGTTCCTCGGTTTACCGGACCAACGCGTATAAAAAAAGCCCCGCATTAAATACAGGGCTTCCTTTCAACTATCTTTTTTTAAAAAGATAAGACTACTTTGCGTTTTTCGCTTCTTGGATTTCCAAACGGATGGATTGAGCCAAGTTCTTAACGTCTTGAAGACCTTTTCTTACACGCGTACCGGCCGCGTTGTTTCCTTTGTTAAAAAATTTATCAGCGTCACCATCCAACCCTTCGATCAAACTTTTTAGCTCGTTGTACTTCTCAATACTTGCCATAATAAATACTCCTTTTTTAAATTTGTTAATTGAGTTAATAATCTACTGCGGGCTAAAAGTAGAATCTTTTTTCGGAAAAAAAAACTTTAAAATGCCCAAAACAAGCCGTAAAAGCACTTTTTTTTCCACAACCCACAATTTACTCCGCTCATCAAACCCGCAAAAAAAGTACAAGAAGCTGATTTACAGTATCATAAACTAATTTAACCCACACAACCGTCGTTTGTCATTTCACAACTACAAACCGCTTATTTTGCGTTGAAACGGCCTTTCTGTGTTATACCGCCGCCTCACCAGCTGCGGTCGCTTCCAGCTGCCTATAGTATCCTTGACCCAATTTCTCACTCACCGCCGAGAATGCATCCAGCGTAAGTTGCACGTCGTCCAGTGAATGGGTAGCCGTGGGAATCAGGCGCAGGATAATCAGCCCTTTTGGGATGACCGGATACACCACAATCGAACAAAAGACACCATAGGTCTCGCGCAGATCCCGTGTCAAAGCGGTAGCCTCGTGGAGGTCGCCTTTCAGGAAAACCGGAGTAACCATGGTATCGGTGTTCCCGATATCAAACCCGCGCTCGCGCAGGCCCGCTTGCAGCGTCCGGGCTACCTCCCACAGCTTCTCGCGAAGCTCGGGGCGGCTTTGCAACATATCCAACCGTTTGATCAGGCCAACGACCATGGGCATCGGCAAGGACTTCGCAAACGTCTGCGAACGCATGTTATATTTCAGGTAGGTAATGATATTGCGCTGGGAGGCGACGAACGCACCGATACCCGCCATGGACTTCGCAAACGTGCCGAAATACACATCAACCTCTTCAATACAGTCCTGTTCCTCGTGCGTACCGGCACCCGTAGGCCCCATCGTGCCAAAGCCGTGCGCATCGTCTACCAATAGACGGAAGCCGTACTTCTTCTTCAACTCGACGATCTCCTTTAATTTGCCTTGCGCGCCCGACATGCCGAATACGCCCTCTGTAATCAGCAAGACGGAACCCCCGGTGGCTTTGGCCAACTTCGTAGCCCGGATAAGTTGCTTTTCGCAACTGTCTATATCATTATGCTGGTAAACAAAACGCTTGCCCATGTGCAAGCGAACGCCGTCGATAATGCACGCATGCGACTCGGCGTCGTACACAATTACGTCATTTCGGTCCACAAGCGCGTCGATGATGGAAACCATCCCTTGGTAGCCGTAGTTGAGCAGAAACCCAGCCTCCTTGCCCACGAAGCTCGCCAACGACTCCTCCAGCTGCACGTGGTATTTGCTGTCGCCAGACATCATGCGGGCGCCCATGGGGTAAGCCAGGCCAAACTCGGATGCCGCCTGCGCGTCCGCCTCCCGCACTTCGGGATGATTAGCGAGGCCCAAGTAGTTGTTCAGGCTCCACACCAGCAGCTCCTTGCCCTTGAACGTCATGTGCGGCCCGATCGCCCCCTCAAGCTGAGGAAACGAAAAATAGCCATGCGACCATTCGTGATGCTGCCCAATCGGACCAAAGTTCCTATTTATCTTATCAAATAAATCCACCATACTACGTACTAAATAAAAAAAAATAAAAGTTGCCGCAAAATTACAAATTGTGGCTGACAAAGGGAAACAAAGCCCGGATATGCCGTCAAATTGACATTCTTGTGAGCGAATGCCGAAAAAAACAAAAAAAAACCGCTGACCTGAAGAGCTTCTGCCTGGCCAGCGGTTTCTATCCGGGGGTGTGCCCCGCCTTAATCCACGTTGTCGTGCAGGAAGGAGTTATTGGGCCGTATCTCGAGGTTTCCGTCTTCGTTAGAAAGGGTGAACCGCGAAACCTGCGATTCGGACGAATACGGAACGTCCTCCAGCGCCATCTTCTTGCGCTGGTATGCAGGCTCAGCTTCCAATTCCTGCAGGCCGTTAGCGGACTTCAGTTTCATGCTCAGCTCTTTCAAACGCAGGATGCGCTCCTTGGTTTTCATCAACTTCTCATCCATATACTCCGATGTTTTATGCGCATCGGGATTGGACTGTGCGGGGCTCGATTCAAAGGCCGGAACCTGGTTCTCCGGCTGCTCTTCGTGGGTCGATGGCTCCGGCTCCAACTCGGCCTTCGGCGCCGGCACATCGGTAGGCACGCCGAAAACCTCAGGGATTTCGAAGTGGAATTCGGAAGCGGCGGTTTTCAACGTGTAGCCTTCGTCTTTCGGTTCGGCATCGGAAGTGCTTTGGTCGTCCAGCTCGATGGTATGGCGGATAATCGCGTCGGCATCCGGCGTGTTGTTCTTAAACTGCGGTTTAGCCACCGGGCCAAACAATTCGGTCTGCGTAGCGCTGGGCAACGGACTATCGGTCAACGGCTTAAGCACCGGCTCAGCCGGAATGTCCGACCCTGGCTGCGCCTCGCGTTGCATCAATGTATTGATCGGCTTGACAAACGGCGATCTACTAGGCTCGTCGGGCGTAAGCGGAATCTCCACACGCTGGTTCTCCTGCTCTTTCACACGCTGTTCCGAAGTCTGGAAGCCCGTTGCGATAATCGTTACGGTAAGCTCTTTATCCAGGGAAGGATCGATACAGTTACCCCAAATCAAATCTGCGGACAGGCCTGCTTTCTCTTGGATATAGTCGGTAATGATGGTAACCTCGTCCATGGTTACCTCTTGGGCCCCCGATGTAATGTTAAGGAGGATGAAGCGTGCGCCTTCGATCTCGTTGTCTTTCAACAATGGCGATGCCAGGGCCCCTTCAACCGCAATCAGCGCACGGTCGTCGCCTTCGGCCACCGCGTTGCCCATGATGGCTACACCGCTGTCATTCATGACGGTGCGCACGTCCTTGAAGTCGACGTTGACGTATCCAGGGATCGTGATGATCTCGGCAATGCCTTTGGCCGCGGTGGTTAGGATATCGTCAGCCTTGGCAAAGGCCGCCGTCATGGTCAAGTTGCCAAAAATATCGCGCAGGCGGTCGTTAGATATCACAAGATAGGAATCGACATATTTTCTGAGCTCATTCAAGCCATCATCGGCCTGCATTCTCCGGCGTTTGCCTTCAAACTGGAAGGGTGTAGTGACGATAGCAACCGTCAGGATACCCAATTCTTTCGCCGCTTTGGCCAGCACCGGGCTCGCACCCGTACCCGTACCACCGCCCAAGCCGGCGGTGATGAAAACCATCTTGGTGTTGGTGCCGATCATCCGCTTGATGTCTTCAATACTCTCGATGGCGGAATTTTCCCCCACGTCAGGGTCGGCACCTGCGCCCATCCCTTCGGTCAGGCTGGCACCCAGTTGTACCTTATTCGGGATGGGGCTTAGCTCCAACGCTTGCGCATCCGTGTTGCAGATAATGAAATCTACGCCACTGATCCCTTGCTTGTACATGTGATTGACCGCATTGCCACCACCTCCTCCTACTCCGATAACCTTGATTATCGATGATTGCTCCTTTAACATTTCAAACTTGAACGACATATTTTAACAGTATTTTGCTCGTATTGAGCGTGATACATTTTCAGTTTCGACCCGATATTCGTAGTGTAATAATAGCAACTTTTGCACATAAGTTTTCCACAAGTGTGTATAATGTGGAAAAAATGCGCTTTGTTGAAAACTACCGCTTGCCTAAGTAACTATCGTTATCAATTTCGTTGCCATCGCGGATAATATCCCTGAACCAACGAAGGAAGCTGCGATCCTTGGCGCTATTGTTCGCGATTTCCTGAACGGAGATACCGACTGTCTTACTTTCTTCCAACTCAATCTTCTTTTCTTCTTCCTCGATCCCCTTGATCAGCAAACCGATACCGGTTGCATAAAGCGGGCTTTTCAGCTCGTCGAATACGTTTTTAGGCAACTCATCATTCTTGGCCAAGTGCTCGTTGGGGAAACCGATACGGCAATCAATGCCCGTGATATACTCGACCAGTTGCACCAGGTGCTTGAGTTGCGCGCCACCGCCCGTGATGACGATACCAGCGATCAGCTTATTTTCATAGCCGGACGACTTGATTTCATAATACACGTGCTCGATAATCTCCTCCATCCGGGCCTGGATGATGTATGCCAGGTTTTTGACGGATATCTCCTTCGGTTCGCGCCCACGCAGCCCGGGCACGCAGATAACTTCGTTTTCCCTATTCTCGTCGGCCAGTGCTGATCCGAAACGCACCTTAAGCAGCTCGGCTTGGTTGCGCAACACGGAACATCCTTGCTTGATGTCTTCGGTGACGATATTGCCCCCCAACGGAATGACCGCCGTATGGCGGATAATCCCTTCGTGGAAGATCGCCAAATCCGTCGTGCCACCCCCAATATCCACCAACACCACGCCTGCATCCTTATCGGCCTCGTCCAGCACCGCTTCGGAAGAAGCTAGCGGCTCCAGAATGAGTTCCTGCACTTCCAAGTTACTGTTATCGATACACTTCTTGATGTTCTTTACCGCGTTGACGTGTCCGGAAATAATATGGAAATTGGCCTCTATACGGCGCCCGGCGATACCGATCGGATCAGCAATGCGAGGCTCGTTATCGATGGTAAACTCCTGCGGCAGCACATGGATGATTTCCTCACCCGGAGGCAGCACCAGCTTATACATATCTTCGATCAGCCGTTCGATATCCAGGCGGGATATCTCACTATCGTCCTTGCGCGTGAGGATGCCCCGGTGCTGAATGCTTTTGATGTGCTGCCCGGCTATACCCACATTCACCACTTTGATATCCACATTAGACTGCGCGCCCGCTTCCTCCACGGCCTGCATGATGCTGTTGACTGTTTTTTGAATATTGGCCACCACGCCCCGACTCACGCCGGATGACTCTGCCTTGCCCACGCCCAATACTTCGATCTTGTTCTTGCCCTTGCGCCGGCCTACCGTCACGCAGATTTTTGTCGTGCCAATGTCAAGTCCCACTACGATGGGGGAATCGGTTACAGTTGTCGGTTGTGCTTTCATACGTCAAAAAATTAAAATTGAGTGCTTTTTTCTTTTTTGGAGATGGAAGTGCGCCCACGCCCGTCCCCTTTTACCTGCTATTTTCTGTTAATTAACCGTGTCTGGCGATCCGCCAAGCGAGTCTGGCAAAGGCGGTTCGTCGGGTGGCTCGAAAAGTTCCGGACGGTATCCCTCGCCCCGTTCACAGACTAATTGTCCCTTGTATTTCAAGTTGACTGATTTGTACGCATCAATGCCTACCCGGGGAACGATCTTCGTATAAAACAACATCAACTTCTCAAACTTCTCGTCCAACGCCTCGCTATTGCCGAGTATAATCTGCTGCCGACCTACACGGGGTGCCAACTCGATATCGCCCTGCCCATTGACATACAACTGAACCACTTGGTTAGCCCATACGCTATCTGCGCTGATATACTGCGCGGTTTTAAAAATATCGTGCACCAGCGGCGTGTGGATGCTGTCCAACGCTTCGTTGTAAGGTTCGGCAATATGGCCGTTCGCCACCGGCACCCGCGGCGTGTACTTGAGCGACACCGGAATCTTCAGTCCGGCTTCGTCGATATAAAAGTTCTTGCCCGTGCTGTTAATTACCCGGACTACCGCCTTGCGCTGTTTGATGCGAATGGCCACCGAGCCGTCCATGTCCATGCTCACCACCGCATCAGCCACGTAGGGCAGCGCTTCAATCAGCGTTTCCATCTCGTGGTACGGCAACGTCTCGAGCGTGCGCCCTACCAGCTGCCCATGGGCCTGCTGGATAATCTCCAGGATGTCGTTTTGCTCGATGAAGGACTCGTCGCCGAGTACGATAATCTGCAAATCCGTACAGGCTTGCTCACTGCTTTTGACGCCAATGAAGCTCATGAGCAGGGCAGTGCCACTGACCGCTATCAGCGCGGCGATGCTTCCCAGCACCACTTTCCATCTGATCCGATCCACCCACTTAAACATGACGCAACACCTCCTTCAATGGCCCAACCAACAAATCGATATTACCAGCCCCTACTGTCACCAGCAACTCGGGCCGCCGTTCCTTGACAAACGCCTCGATGCCTTCAGCATCCAGCACGTGTTTTTCTTCGGCCTCGACGCTAGCGGCTAACCACTCCGATGTGATGCCCGGCAGGGGCAATTCGCGAGCCGGATAAATCGGCATGAGCAACAGCGTATCGGCCAGGCCCAGCATCTTGGCGAAACCCTCCGCGAAATCACGCGTACGGGTAAACAGGTGAGGCTGGAATACCACGGTGAGATGCTTGGCAGGGTAGCGCTCCTTCACGGATGTCAGGAACGCACGCAGCTCCTCGGGGTGGTGCGCATAGTCGTCGATATAGATGTGGCGGTCGTTACTCACCACAACCTCATAGCGGCGCTTAACGCCTGCAAAACTGGCTAACGCAGCCGCTATCGCTTCATCGGCCACGCCTAGCAAGCGCGCAACGGCGATGGTCGCCACTGCGTTTTCGATATTGTGCCGGCCGGGAATGCCCAAGCGGATATCGTTAATGCTATCCGTGCCTTGCACGTAATCAAAGTAATAGTCCCCGTCAACAATCCGGATTCGGTCGGCATAGGCATCCGCTTGCTGATAAGCCGAGTAGGAAACATCCGAATCAAAGGGCAAACCTGCCCGTATAATCCGCTTGCCGCCCGGCTGCACTTGGTGGAGAAAAAGCTGGAACGATTCCTCGAGTTGCCCCTTATCGCCATAGATATCCAAGTGGTCGGCATCCGCTGAGGTAACGACTGCAATATCGGGATGCAACGTAAGAAAAGAACGGTCAAACTCATCGGCTTCCACCACCACGGTATTGTTGTCTGAAAACAGGATGTTGCTCTCGTAATTCGTGCTAATCCCGCCCAAAAAGGCGGAACAGCCGTATCCACTTTCCGTCAGCACGTGGGCAACCATTGTTGAGGTGGTCGTTTTGCCGTGCGTACCTGCCACGGCGACCGTGAAGCGGTCGCGGCTGATCAGCCCCAAGACTTGCGAACGCTTAAACAGCATGTGGCCCGCGAGCCTGAACTCATGGAGTATCATCAAATCGGCCGGCACGGCGGGCGTGTAAATCAGCAATGTTTGGTCATTTGCCTCCTTAAATTCATCGCGCACCAACGCATAATCGTCATGGTAAATGACCGAAATGCCTTCGGCGACCAGATCGTGGGTCAGCTTGGTTTCGGTCTTATCATAGCCAGCCACCGCACAGCCCAGATGACGGAAATAGCGCGCAAGGGCACTCATGCCGATGCCGCCAATTCCGACTAGGAAAACCTGCTTGATGTTGTCTATATTCATGTATACCGTTATGTTAATCGTTAATCTCGCATTCTATCTTCTTCCGTTCGCCGCCAGCTGGAGCACCTCTTGCGCGATCACCTCGTCAGCATCAGTGATCGCCAGCTTGGCCATGTTGGTTGCCAGCTCGCTTTGCCGGGGCTCATCGGCCAATAGCGCCAGCGCGGTGTCCACCAGCACCGCATCCGCTTCGTGGTCGGCGATCAAGATTGCCGCATCTTTATTCACCAGCGCCTGGGCATTTTTTGTTTGGTGGTCTTCGGCCACATTGGGCGAAGGCACCAGGATAGCGGGTTTGCCCAGCACGCATAATTCGGCGATGGTACCTGCTCCTGCCCGCGCCACGATGACGTCCGCCATGGCATAGGCCAGATCCATTCGCTGCAAGAAAGGCAGTAGTTTGACCTGAGCCGGCAGGCTGTCCCCGATGCTTTCCTTCAGGCTTTCGTAGTAATAGTTGCCGCACTGCCATAGCAACTGGGTGCCGGAGGCGGCAAACTTCGCCAACCCATCGCGCATGCATTCGTTGAGCGTTCGCGCGCCCAAGCTGCCTCCGGTGACCAACACGGTTTTTCGCTCGGCCGAAAGACCGAAGTGCGCGGCCGCGGCGGACTTTTTCCCAGCGATATCCACCGACTCCCGCCGGATGGGATTACCGGTCAACAACACGCGTTCTTTTGGAAAAAAGCGATCCATCCCCTCAAAGGCCACGCATATCTTAGCCGCTTTAGCACCCAAGCGCTTATTGGTAATCCCCGCGTAGGAGTTTTGCTCCTGGATAAGCGTGGGTATCCCCATGCGGCCAGCCGCGTGCAACAAAGGCCCCGACGCATAGCCGCCCACGCCGACGGCCACATCCGGCCTGAACGACCGAATGATGCGTTTGGCGTTGCTTAGGCTTTTCAATAGCTTAAACGGCAGGCCTACATTCTTCCAAATGGAGCTCCGGTCGATGCCTTGGATATCCAAGCCGACGATTTCGTAGCCCGCGGCAGGAACCTTCTCCATCTCCATCCGCCCGTCAGCACCCACAAATAAGATCTCCGTGTCCGGCGCAAGGCGCCGCAGGGCGTTGGCGATTGCTATCGCCGGGAAGATGTGTCCTCCCGTCCCTCCGCCGCTTATGATAACCCGTGTAGACATGTGCGCTGTGCTCCGTTCTATAATTATCCCATCGCCGGGATTTCCCCGATGACAACTTTTTTGTTTTTATCGATGCTCGTACTTTCCGCTTTCATCTCGTCAATGTTGCGACTAACGCTGAGAATGATGCCAAACGCAATACTCGTAAAGAGAATGGACGTGCCACCCATACTGACCAGCGGCAATGGAATCCCCGTCACCGGACCCAGCCCCACGGCGACTGCCATGTTGCCAAGCGCCTGCAGCGTGAGTGAGAAGCCGAGGCCCGCCGCCAGCAAAGCGCCGAACGCTTTGGGACTGAGCGTGACGATCCGGATACATCGGAACATCAGCGCAACGTATAAACCGACGAGCACGAACCCGCCGACCGCGCCGTATTCTTCGACGATGATGGCGAAAATAAAATCCGAATACGGGTGCGGCAACACGTTTCGTTGGGTGCTGTTGCCCGGCCCTTTGCCAAAAAGCCCGCCTGAAGCAATGGCTATCTTTGCATGGTCTGATTGGAAAGACTTGTCTGTATCGGCTTGCTCGCCACTCAAATACGTCTCCACACGCGACGCGTACGTCTTACTACGCGGCCCCAGCATGACGACGAGAACCAGCAATACCATGACTCCCATACACACGTATGCGATCTGTTTGAGGCTAATCCGACCGATCACAAGCAGCAGGACGCTGACGCCAAACAGCATGAGCGCCGTCGACAGATTTGCCGGCGCGATCAGCACGAAAATGATACAGACGGAGCCCATAATCGGCAAAAAAGCCTTCTTGACGTCTTTGATGTTTTCCTGCTTGCGCGTCAGCGTACGCGCCAGAAAGGTAATAAGCGCCAATTTGGCCAAATCCGATGTTTGGAACGTCTGGTTGATGACCGGAATGGTCACCCAGCGATTGGCTTCATTGATCGTATTACCGAAAATCAATGTATAAAAGAGCAATGGAATGGTGATTGCCATTAATATTTTCGAAATTCCGGCATACCAGCGGTAGTCGAGCAAATGCGAAAAATACATGAGCGCAAACCCGCCGATAATCAGTAAGGTGTGCTTGACTAGGTAAATCTCCGTGCCTTTACCTTCCTTGTAGGCCAGCGTGCCCACCGAACTGTACACGGCCAGCAAGGACCACAGCGACAGGACGATGATGATAATCCACAACCACCGGTCTCCTTTTAGCCTTGAAAATGCCTGTTCCATAATCTTAATTTAACGGGATCATGCCCCTATTCCTTACTGGTATTACAACTCAAAAACTGCCGCTTTGAACTGCTCGCCCCGGTCTTCGTAATTTTTGAACCGGTCAAAGCTGGCACAGGCGGGCGACAGCAACACCGTATCGCCTTTCTCTGCCAGGTGCGAAGCCAGTTGCACGGCGTCGTGCATGCTATTGCTGTTAACGATCATCTTGGCGTCGCCCTCTAACGAATCGTGAATCCGCGCGTTATCCGTACCAATGCAGATAATAGCGCGAACTTTTGTCCGGACGATATCGCGAAGCATCTCATAGTCGTTGCCCTTGTCCACGCCGCCCATAATCAGGACAATCTGAGGAGCGAAGCTCTCCAACGCGTACCAAACGGCATTAACGTTGGTCGCTTTGGAGTCATTGACGTAACCCACGCCAGCGATCGAGGCGACAAACTCCAGCCGATGCGGAATATTGGTATACGAGCCCATGCTTTCTTTCATGGCCTCATTCTTCAACTCATGGATTTTCCCTACTAACCCAGAGGCCATGTTGTTGTTTATGTTGTGCTTTCCTTGCAGCGATAACTGGTCGATGTTCATGGTAAATATGTCTTTTTGGGGTACGCGTATTTCAAATTCTTTGTCATTCGCCAAGAATGCGCCGTGTGCAAATTGCCGTTGCTGGCTAAAGGGCAGACACTGGGCCACGGGCTGGTGGCGCTTCAGTCCCTCGACAGTCTCGGGATCGTCGGCGCAATAGATGAAAATGTCTTCCGGGCGTTGGTTTCGGATAATCCGGAACTTGGAGTCGACATAGTTGGCCATTTCGTGTCCGTAGCGGTCGAGGTGGTCGGGCGTGATATTCAGCAGTATCGCCACATCAGCCCGAAAATGAACCATGTCATCCAGCATAAAACTACTGACTTCCAATACATAATAGGCATACTGCTCTTGCGCTACCTGCGCGGCGAAACTCTTGCCGATATTGCCCGCCAGGCCTACATTCAGCCCGCCCTCATGCAACAAATGCCACGTGAGCATCGTCGTTGTCGATTTCCCGTTCGATCCGGTAATGCAGATCAGCTTGGCATCGGTGTATTGTGCCGCAAACTCCAGCTCGCCGATGACGGGAATGCCCGCCTCGCGCAACTTGCGGACAATGGGTGCCGTATTGGGGATACCCGGGCTCTTAACGGCCAAGACGGCTTGCAGTATCTCGTTTTCGTCGTGGTTGCCTTCTTCAAACCGAATGCCCGCCGCGGCCAATTGCGCTACATACCCGTCCTCAATCTTTCCGATATCCGACACCCACACGTCGAAACCTTGCTGCTGTCCGAGCAAAGCGCTGCCCACACCGCTCTCGCCGGCGCCCAGCACGACCAACCGGCCGGCTTGGGGATAATGATATGTGGGTATATTGGGCATTGTATCTTTTATCGCACTTTCAGTGTTACAATCGTGATGATGGCCAAAATGATTCCCGTAATCCAAAAACGCGTGACGATCTTGGACTCGTGGTATCCTTTTTTCTGGTAATGGTGGTGCAAAGGCGCCATCAGGAAGATCCTTCGGCCCTCCCCGTATTTTTTGCGTGTGTACTTAAAGTACGATACTTGCATGATGACAGAGAGGTTTTCAATCAGGAATACACCACAAAGCACGGGAATCAATAATTCCTTGCGGATGAGCACGGCAAAGGCTGCGATAATGCCGCCAATGGCCAAACTGCCCGTATCGCCCATAAACACCTGCGCAGGGTAAGAATTGTACCACAAAAATCCGGTACACGCCCCTACAAACGCGCCCGCGAAAATCACCAGCTCACCCGAATTGGGGATGTACATGATATTGAGGTAATCGGAAAAAATCACGTTGCCGGACACGTAGGCAAAGATGGCCAGCGTGCCGCCGATGATGGCCGACGTGCCGGTAGCCAAGCCGTCGATTCCGTCCGTGATATTCGCTCCGTTGGACACAGCCGTAACGATGATGACGACGACAACCAAAAAAAGCAGGAACACGGATGTGTTGCCATTGAGGCCAAACGTGCTCAGCACGCGGGCATAGTCAAACTCATTATCTTTATAGAACGGAATATTGGTCTTCGTGGATTTGACATCCTGCGTGTAGTAGGTCGCGCCGGTGGCGGCCCGCACATGCTCGGTCGCGTTGGGGTTTTTGGCTACTTGCTCGCGGACGACAATATCCGGGTGGAAATACATCGTGCAGGCGAGAATAATGCCCAGGCCTACTTGGCCAATGACCTTGAACCGACCTGCCAGACCTTCCTTATTCTTCCGGAACACCTTGATATAGTCGTCAAGAAACCCGATCGCCCCCATCCACACCGTGGTGACGAGCATAATAATCACATAGATATTGTTGAGCTTGGCGAAGAGCAACGTCGGGATGAGAATACCAGCGATAATAATCAATCCGCCCATTGTAGGCGTTCCTTGCTTTTTCTGCTCGCCCTCCAACCCTAAATCGCGAATCGTCTCGCCCACCTGCTTTTTGCGCAGCAAGCCAATCAGCCTGCTTCCGTATGCGGTGGTAATGATCAGCGACACAACGACGGCCATGGCGGTACGGAAGGAAATGTATTGAAACAATCCCAGCCCCGGCACGTGCGTATTTTGTTCGATCCAAGTAAATAAGTGATAGAGCATAAGCTATCTATTGTTCGCTGAATGTTTCTGTTAAGACGTTCTTATCATCGAAATCGATCCGACGTCCGGCGATTTCCTGGTACTTTTCGTGTCCCTTACCCGCCACGAGGACGATATCGCCTGGCTGAGCTAAGTGGCAAGCCGCCCGGATAGCCTCACGCCGGTCGACAATCGAGAACACGTTGCGTTTCTTACTGTCCGGTACGCCCTCCTCCATGTCGCGGATGATTGCAGCGGGATCTTCGGAACGGGGATTGTCTGACGTGAGGATAACCTTGCTGCTGTATTGCGCCGCCACGGCGGCCATTTCGGGACGCTTGGTCCGGTCGCGATCGCCTCCGCAGCCCAAAACCGTAATAAGCTGCTCCTCGCCTTTGCGCAGGCCTTGAATCGCCTGCAGCACGTTCGCTACCGCGTCTGGCGTGTGCGCATAGTCCACAATACCGACAACGCCACGCGGGGAAATGACCGTTTCAAAACGGCCTTCGGCCCCGCTCACTTGGCTCAGCGCCAACAGCACCTTGCTGGTTTCCTGCTCGAGCAAGATGGCCGTCGCATACACCGCCAGTAGGTTGTAGGCATTAAAGTGGCCCACCAAGCGTACCCACACCTCATGCTGGTCCACGGCGAGCAACATGCCGTCAAAATGGCTTTCAACCACCTTGGCTTTAAAGTCGGCAATGGTCTTGAGCCCATACGTTTTCTTGTGGCCAAACGTATTCTGGAGCATCACCGCTCCATTTTTGTCGTCAGCATTGGTCAGCGCAAACGCAAAACGGTCCAAGCCATCGAAAAAGGTCTTCTTTGCTTTGAGGTACTCGGCAAAGGTTTTATGGAAATCGAGGTGATCGTGGGTGATATTCGTAAATACGCCACCTGCAAAATTGAGCCCCGCGATGCGCTGTTGGGCAATGGCGTGCGAGCTGACCTCCATGAAACAGTAATCGCAACCCTCCTCGAGCATGGCGGCCAGCAACTGGTTGATGGCCACAGGATCAGGCGTCGTGTGCGTAGCAGGCACAACCTTGTTATCTATCTGGTTTTGCACCGTCGAAATCAAGCCAGCTTGGTAGCCGAGCTGCTTAAATAACTGAAACAACAAGGTAGCAACGGTGGTCTTGCCATTCGTGCCGGTGACGCCGACCAAGCGTAGAAATTGGGAGGGGTTGCCATAAAAATTTGCCGAGGCCACGCCTAAGGCAAAGGCCGAATCATCTACCTGCACATAGGTCACACCCTCTTCAAAAGCTTCGGGCAACTGCTCGACCACGACAACGGTAGCGCCCTTGTCGACGGCTACCGGCACAAAATCGTGCCCGTCAGCCACGGTACCCCGCACAGCCACGAAAAGGCTGTTGGGCGCCGCTTGCCTGGAGTCGAAGTGTATCGCCTCGACCAGCAGGTGCAGATTGCCCACGATTTGCCGTACGGGTATGCCATGCAATATGTCCTTGAGCGATACCATCCTTAATTCAATTCTATCGACACGCTGGTTCCGGACGGCACTTGTTGCCCCGCGGCCAGCGATTGCCTGCTTACTTTTCCTTTTCCTTTTACGACTGCAGGATAGCCTGCAGTTTCCAGCGCATAAAGCGCGTCCACCAAGCCCATTCCTTCCACGTCAGGAACGACGCCTTCGCGGATGGGCTCGTCATTGAACGGGATACCCTTGATCGTGTCCACCCCCGCGGGCGCATCTGACGAGGCGTACCGGGTTTTGATTCCCATTGCATCGTACACCGTCAAGACCGCATTTTTCGAGCCTCGCAGCGTAGGTGGCAGTTCGGTATTGCCGACTAAACGCAGTTCCTCGAAGCTGCTGTGCATATCCAAGTCGTTGGCATACACCATGTCGGCGAGTTCGCGGAATACCGGACCGGCGATCGACGCCCCATAGTAACCGTTTCGCGGATTGCGGATGACGACGATCATCGAGTATTTGGGGTTGTCGGCAGGGAAATAACCTGCGATCGACGACTGGTATTTTCGATTGCGGTAGCCTGCGGCGCCGTCAGCTATCTGCGCCGTACCCGTCTTGCCGGCCATTCCGTAGATCGGGTTATTGATGCGCCTGCCGGTACCGTGTTCCATGGTGCCCGCTAGCATATCCTGCAGTTTGCCTATCGTCTCCTTTGACGCAATTCGCTTATTGATAACCCGGGTGCCGAAGCGCTCTACCGTATTGCCCAGGTGGCGGATTTCCTTGACGTAAAGTGGCGCCACCATCACGCCGTCGTTTGCCACGGCATTATACAAAGCCAGCATCTGCAGGGGCGTCATTTTCAGTTCGTAGCCATAGGCCATCTGCGGCAGCGACAGCCCGCTCCAGCTCCGGTTTTCGGGCGTCTTGATCAGGGGATCCCCTTCGCCGGGAATCTGCAGACCCAGTGGCTTGCCGATACTCAAGGCATGCAGCTGTTTGGTAAAACGTGCCGGATTCTCGCGATACGCGGTATTGATAATCTTGGTGATGGCCGAGTTGGACGACACCTCGAATGCTTTTTTTACCGTAATGGTGCCATAGGCGTGCACGTCGCGAATGGTGTGGCGATGCACTTGGTAGGTGCCGTTGCCTGTTTCCACGAGCGAACTCGTGTCGACCACGCCGTCCTCCAGCGCGACGAGAAACGAAGCCAACTTAAATGTCGACCCGGGCTCAGCACTCTGTGCAATAGCGTAATTAAACTTTTCGCGATACACCCCATCCTCATCGCGGGTGAAGTTGGCGACGGCGCGTATCTCGCCGGTGGCAACTTCCATCAAGATGACGCACCCATTATCGGCATTGCTGATTTGCAATTGCTTTTCCAAGGCGCGTTGGGCCATATCCTGCATATTGACGTCGATGGTGGAGATAATGTCCGACCCATCGACCGGGGCCACTTCGACATCGCGGTTGACCGGCATCCACACGCCCCCCGCAATCCGCTGCACGAGGCGCTTGCCGCTCCGGCCGTCGATGTATTCACTATAGGCGCCTTCTAAACCCACGTGCACATTATCATCCTGGCTCTTATAGCCGATCGTACGTGCCGCCAGGTTGGTGAACGGCAGGATGCGCTTGTTTTTGCGTTCCGCGATCAATCCTCCTTTATAACGGCCCAGATTAAATATGGGGAACTCCCGCATTTTCTTCAATTCCTGGTGACCTACGTTCCGCTTGATCAGAAAATAACGGTTTCGGCGCTTACGGGCGTCCTTCAGTGAGGCCGCATATTGTACGGGAGATTTATCGCCAAAGAAAACGGACAGTCGTCGGGCCAGGGAATCAACCTTCGAATAGAAAACGTCATCCTCCTCGATGCCAGGCGCCAGCAAATCCATACGCACGTCGTATTCAGGAATGGATGTCGCCAGCAAGCTGCCATCATTGGAATAGATATTGCCTCGTACGGCCTCCACATCGACATAGCGCGTAGAAAGGCTGTCCGCCATAGCACGCCAGTCAGCTCCTTCCACATACTGTACATGGAACAACTTGACCAGTACGGCAATGGCAAAAAGCACGATAAGCCCAAATGACACGTAGGCTCTCAACAATATGTCGGTACGGATATTCATCGTTCGTCAGCTTGTTAGTTGCTTTTTCTCACTAATGTTATCTTCTTGGGCGGTTCGGTTCGCTCTTTCAGCCCGATACTGTCCGCCCGTTTTGCTATTTCGCTTTGCGTTGTCAGCTTCATCATCTCTGCTGATATGGACTTGTAGTCCCAACTCATTTCCTTCACTTCGCGCCCGAGGCGGTCAATTTGCCGCACCGTGCGTTCGGCGTAGTGCCGGTTGGCGATATAAACAATGGCCAGAAGCCCAGCGAACGCAATAAACGGCACATAGCCCACAAATGACATGGACGAAAACCGATCGGTAGAAAACACCGACCGAAAAAAACTGCTCGTAGCCTCCGCTTTTTCCTCGACGGTTTCTTGCAACACCTCTTGTTGCTCCTCGCTCAGCGGCTCTTGCCTATATTTGTTTTTTGCCATCCTTCCAATGATTTGCGAAACGCTCAGCCAATCTTTTCCGCGATGCGCAGTTTAGCGCTCCTCGCCCGGCTGTTCGCTTCGATTTCCGCGGCCGAGGCCACGACAGCCTTGCGGCCCACCGCCTGCAATGGCTTGATCTCGTTGCCGTAAAAATCCTTCTCCACCTCGCCCCGGAACTTGCCTTTCGCCATGAAATGCTTAACCAGCCGGTCTTCCAGGGAATGGTAGGACATCACCACCAGCCGGCCTCCCGGCCTGAGCACCTGCGCGGCTTGCTCGAGGAACTCCTGCAGCGCATCGAGTTCCTTATTGACTTCTATGCGCAGGGCCTGAAAAAGCTGGGCATAATACTTATGCGCTTTGCCGCGCGGAACGAGCGGCGCGATTGCTTCCTTCAACTGGCCTGACGTCCGTATCGGCTCCTGCATACGCACCCTGACAACCGTAGCGGCCAGCGTTTTCGCATTATGCAGCTCGCCGTACATGCCGAAGATTCGGTGCAACTCAGCCTCCCCGTACGTATTCAGCACGGTTTGGGCATCCAAATCGCCCGCCTGCCCCATGCGCATATCCAAGTTGGCGTCAAAACGCGTCGAAAACCCGCGTTGTGCGTCGTCAAACTGATGCGACGAAACACCTAAATCGGCCAATATGCCATCCACTTGACGCACGCCCTGCAAGCGCAGATTGTTTTTCAGAAATTTAAAGTTTTGATGGATGAGCACAAACCGCTCATCATCTATCACGTTTCGCAACGCGTCCGGATCCTGATCGAAAGCGTAGAGCCGGCCCGCTGGACCCAGCCGCTTGAGCAGTTCCCGGGAATGACCGCCGCCTCCGAAAGTGACGTCGACATAGGTACCTTCCGGGTCTATCGCCAATGCATCCATGCATGCATCCAGCATCACTGGCACATGGTACGCATCGCTACTCATCGTCATCCTCAATATGATTTCCGCCCATCACCTCTTCGGCCAACAACGCAAAATCATCATCCTGCTCACCCTCCCACAGCGCGTTGTACACCTGCTTAGACCAAACCTCGATTTTATTAAACTGGCAAGCCAGCACCACTTCCGACTCAATACCCGCATACCCCAGCAGCGACTTGGGAAGCAATACCCTATTAGCCGAATCAAGTGTCAATTCACTTGCGCCACGCGTAAAGTCACGTATGAATTTCCGATTCTTCGTGTTATATGGATTCAGCTTAGCAAGCTTAGCTGTTGTTCTATCCCATTCTTCCCTTGTGTAAATCACCAAGTTTTTCTCGAAACCCCGATTGATAACAAGCCCAGTACGCTCCACGTCAGGCACTTGCCTTTTGAGCATAGCCGGCAACACCATCCTTCCTTTGGTGTCTAGCTTACAATCAAATTCGCCAATCAGGTTACTCATCGACATGGGATAAAATCACAAGGTAAAAGTAGATATAAAGCCCCACTTTTTCCCACAATCACCCACATAAAAGTTTTCCACATAAACCTTCGGTAATTAATATGCTGATGATCAATTCATTATGAATACAAAGCGGAACGACCCGAGGTTTACCAATCCATTCAAAATGGCACCAACACGCTGTGTGTTGCGCTATTCATCCCCGAAAAAACCTACTCGGTGGGGCACTGTGGGAGAAACTGCGAAAACCAAGTCGGCCGATGGTTGCGCAAATTGCCCGGCAATGCAACTTCTTTATTATAGCCAAAGGATTCAGAACCGACTTGCTATCTTTGCGGGGAACCATTCCCATATTCTGATCATGAGAAAATCGATATTCGTGCTATTCAGCTTATTTGTGGCCTTTGCATTAGCCACTGCCGCGCACGCACAAGGCACTTTATTGCTCCGCAACCCCAGCATCAGCCAGCAACACATCGCGTTTGTGTATGGTGGTGACATTTGGGTGGCCGATAAATCCGGTCAAAACCCGCGGCGCCTAACCATCAACCCGGGTGTTGAACTCAACCCCGTCTTTTCACCTGACGGACAGCACATCGCGTTCACCGGAAATTACGACGGAAACACGGACGTGTACGTCGTCCCGGTACAAGGCGGTGAACCAAGACGCGTTACGTACCACCCGGGGGCGGACGTCGTTCGGGGTTGGCTAGACAACGACCAGGTCTATTTTACCACGACACGCGAATACCAATACGCACAAAGCCCCCGGTTATACAGTGCCCATATTCACCGCGGAGCCGAGCTGCCCCTACTGATGCCCGAAGCTACGCAAGGGTCGCCTTCGCCCGACAAAAATTATTGGGCATACATCAAAAACACCGATCCTACCGAGCGCGACCGCGTGGCGTTTAAGCGCTACCGGGGCGGCGGCATGCCATCCATTTGGATATTTAACGCAAAGTCGCACGATGTCACCATCGTGCCCGGCGAAAACAGCAATGACGTCAAACCGGTTTGGCTAGGCGATAAGGTGTACTTTTTGTCAGACCGGGAAAAAATCGTCAACATCTACAGCTACGACACCAAGTCGAAGTCGATTGAAAAACTGACTGACTTTTCGGATTACGATGTCCGGACACTGAATGGCCATGGCAACGAACTCGTCTTCGAACAAGCCGGCCGGCTGCATATTTTCAATCTGATGACCAAGACCAGCCAGGCGCTCACGATCGACATCCACGCCGATGTACTGTTCAAACGGCCACATTACGTCAATGTGGAAGACGACATCCGGGGTTACAACATCTCGGCGACCGGCGTACGAGCCCTTTTTGAGTCGCGTGGCGAGATTTTCTCCATTCCCGTGGACAAGGGCGAGCCCCGGAACATTTCAAACTCGCCCGGCACGCACGAGCGTTTTCCTGCGTGGTCGCCAGACGGCAAATGGATCTCCTATATCTCCGAGGCACGCGGCAAATATGAGTTGGTGCTGCGCGACCAGCTCGCGAAAGACGAGCCGACCTATATAACGTTGGGCGATGACTACCTGTATTTCCAGCCCACGTGGTCTCCCGATAGCCGAAAGCTATTTTATGGCGATGCCCACTTAAACCTGTTTTACGTAGATATTGACAGCAAGGAAGTGGTAAAAGTGGACAGCGATGTACTCGCGTCTACGACCGGACGCACCCACAATAGCCTGCAGCCGAGCTGGTCGCCGGACTCCAAGTGGATCGCCTACACCAAAACCTTGGCTAATGGCGTATCCGCCTTATTTATCTACAACTTGGACAGCCAAGACAGCAAACAGGTGACGGACGGGATGAGCGCTGTACGCGGCCCCGTTTTTGGCACCGATGGCAACCACCTGTTCTTCATCGCCAGCACCAATATTGGCCTGACCAATTCGGGCCTGCACATGTCAGCTTACGACCGTTCGCCGGTTTACAACGTCTACGCCCTGTTGCTCGCCAAAGACACGCCACATATCCTCAAACCCGAGAGCGACGAGGAAAAGGTGAAAGAAGACAAGCCTGCGGATGACAAATCCGGTGACGACAATAAAGGAGAAGAAAAAACCGAAGAAGGAAAAAAGGACGGCAAAACAGTCAAAATCGACTTTGATGGTATCCAGCAACGAATCGTGGCTCTCCCGTTGCGCCCCGGTAGCTATTCACTTCACGGAGGTGTGCCAAACATGCTGGTCTACCAACGTGGCGGCACGATAGGCGCGTACGATTTGAAGAAAAATGAAGACAACACACTGGTAGAGAACGCACGCGGTTTCGCGATTTCGGCAGACGGCAAGAAAATGCTATATCGGCATGCCAACGGTTTTAGTATGGTGGAGGCGGGCAAGAAACCAGCGAATACGGAAGCGGGCCGAATTAAGTTCAGCGGCGCCAAACAACTCGTTGACCCCGCCGCCGAATGGACGCAAGTGTACAACGAGGTGTGGAATCTGCAAAAAGAATTGTTTTATGTAGAGAACATGCACGGCGTAGACTGGGAAGCGAAAAAAGCCAAGTACGCTAAGTTTTTGCCGTATGTCAACCACCGTACCGACCTAGGCTACCTGCTCAACGAATTGATGGGCGAGATGGTCGTCGGGCACAACTACATTTACCCCGGCGACGAGCCTTCTACCCCATCGGTGAGTGGCGGTGTTTTGGCGGCAGATTATCGCATTGCCAATGGTGGCTACCAAATTGCGAAACTGTACACCAACCACAGCTGGAACCCCTCGTTTAAGGCTCCCCTTGCCGAACCCGGCCTGAATATCAACGAAGGCGAGTATATTGTGGCAGTTAACGGCGTACCTGTATCGGCCGACATCAACATCTATGGCCTGTTTGACCATACCGTAGGCAAGATGACCACGCTGAAAATCAACAGCAAGCCTTCGCTTGACGGTGCGCGGGAGGTAATCGTCCGGCCGATTTCCTATGCTGACGAAATGGCTATCCGCCAGATGGACTGGGTAGAGCGCAACCGGGAAAAAGTGGATAAACTGAGCGATAACCGAATTGCGTACGTCTATATGCCCAATACCGGCCGGGCGGGCTATGATTTCTTCAACCGCTACTATTTCTCGCAGATGGACAAAAAAGCGCTCCTGCTTGACGAGCGGAATAATGGAGGTGGGTCCGTCGCCGACTACGTCATTGATTTGCTCAATCGCGAATTGATTGCCGGCTGGAAAATCCGGGATGGCCGGAGCTTCACCACGCCTGGCAACGGGATTTATGGCCCCAAGGCCATGATCATCAATGAGAATGCGGGCTCGGGCGGGGATATGATGCCCTACATGTTCCGTTTCCACGGACTGGGCAAACTCGTGGGCCGTACCACGATGGGTATTTTGGTCGGCATCAGTGGCTACCCGCCCCTGCTGGATGGCGGACGCATCACCTCGCCCAATTTCGGCATTCACGATTTGCGGGGCAACTACATTATTGAAAATGAAGGCGTGGCGCCCGATATTTTCGTGGAGCAAATGCCCAAAGACCTGCTCCAGGGCCGAGACCCACAATTGGAACGGACTATCCAATTGCTGCTGGAGGAAATGAAAACCTATCCCTACCTCGATATTGTCGATCCGGAAGACCCTATCCGGGTCGACTAAGGGCGGTATAATAAACAAACGCCCCATGCAGCACGTACGCATGGGGCGTTTTTGCGTATTTACAAACCTTTCGCTTTACAAACCTTTCGCGTCGGTTTGAATGCCCTAACAACCCATGTAATGTCGTCGCTTAGCTGCCTAGGTACGTAATAATCGGATCGTAAAACCTGCCTTCGCCCAGATCACCGCCGTGCGAATTGTTCGGATAGTCGGCACGAGGGCACACCTCCCGCCCGCGTGCGAAAGGGAAACGCTGACCTTGGATTTTGGCCTTCACAATCGTATCTTTGACAGTGAAAACAGCTATTGTTGAGCGGTTTCCCTTGGCTTTTGCAGCAAAAAAGGCTTCAGCGTCTGATGGGCCGAGTTTTAACCGCTTGTTAACATTGCCTGTGTAACTTTGGACGGGATTGCAAACTAAGGTGGGATTGGCGACAGGGTCCCAAAGTGAAGTCCAGCCTACGTAGGCCCTCCTGTCGCCTGCTTGCTATGCGCATAGAATCGCCTCCGTCAGGATTCCCGGGCGACAGCTCGAGAGGCTCCGGGGCAACTTTCTACACGGCGCAACGCATAGAACGAAAGGCACACATGACGATCGCATTAGAAAATGAGCATTGGACTAACTTCATAGCCGGCGAGCCAGCAGCTTTCCGGGCGCTGTATGAGGGATATTCCGACAAGTTGTACGCATACGGTTGCCGGTACACGACTGACACCGAACTAGTCATGGACTGCCTGCACGACTTGTTTGTCGACTTGCACCGTTACCGACGCAATCTCGATCCCCAAACGCGTGTCACCGCCTACTTGTTTAGTTCGCTCCGACGCAAAATACACGCCTCCTTGCTGAAGCACCAGCGTTACAAAATGCTGGGAGACACCACCTTGGAAAACGAACTTTTTTTAGTCGAATGGAATGCGGAAAGCCAGCTCATCCAAGATGAAGAAGACGCCCAGCTCACTGCGCACGTCGCACAAGCGTTGAGCTCCTTGCCGCAACGCCAACAAGAAGCACTTTACTTGCGATTCAGCGAAGGGATGCCCTACACGGATCTGGCTACCGTTTTAGGCGTATCCGTCCCCTCATGCCGCACACTCGTGTACCGTGCGATCAAATCACTGCGCAACACGATGGAAGAGGCTCCACTTTCGCCATTCCTCATGCTTCTCTTCCGCAAAAGCTAGCGTAGCATAACCGGAAAAACCGGAAATCCGGGCCGACAGGAATAATTTTATCTTGCTAACTATAAGCTACTTACAATCTTTTCAAAAAAAATTGTCTATAAAATGATGCAACGTCCCTCTCTACCTATAGAATGAAAGGCAAGACTACCCGATGAACGACGAGATAGCAGACATCTTGGGGGACGACGACCCTGAACGAAGGCTCACGCAACAGCCCGATGGCAAAGACAAAGAGCAGGCGTCGCGTGTGCACCGCATCTTAAAACAGACGCGCGGCAACAGCCTTACCGCTGCCCAACGGACCGACCTTTGGGCGCGTATTGACGCGTCGACTGCAAAAGCGGTCAAGCGTAGGCGCCTCGCCAAAGCCGCCCTTTGGAGTGCTGCGGCGAGCTTGGCGCTGGCCGCTATGTTTGTTTGGCTCGGACAAGAGGAACAGCCACAAGCAGCTACTACGCCGATCGCTCAAGCCGCACTCAGCCAGCAACACCTGTCGCTGGATACGGGTGCCGTCCGGGTTATAGGCGCTCACCCGACGGTAATCCTGAATGATGATAACGGTGCGTGGAGCATCGGCCAACTACAAGCGAATGAACAGTCCGACGCGTTGAGCGGCGAATTTAGCACACTGACGGTTCCGTACGGCAAACGTATGGAGATCAGCTTGGAAGACAGTTCCAAAATATGGCTAAACGCAGGCTCGCAGCTGACCTTCCCCACGCGGTTTGAGCCGGGAAAGCGAGAGGTATACTTGGAGGGCGAAGCATTTTTCGAGGTGACGACCGATCCGGCCAACCCCTTTTACGTACACACGTCAGACATGGTGATCAAGGTTGTTGGCACCGCGTTTAACGTCAGTTCGTACCGCGAGGACGACTACGCGTCGACCGTCTTGCTCAGCGGCGCTATTGAGCTCTACGGCACTAACGAAAAATCATTCGAAAAACAGACCCTAGCGCCCGGAACGTGTGCCGTGTTGCAAAGAAGCGACCACCAGCTGGACATTAACCAAGACAACGTGCGAGACCAGGTCTCTTGGACACAGCGCCAACTCGTTCTTCGGAGCACGCCGCTGCCCGAACTGCTCGTCAGGCTCGGCAGAGCCTACAACTCGAAAATAATTGAGGATTTTGAAGACTCTTCGGACGACACGTTCTCCGGACGCCTCGACCTCACCCAGCCCCTGGAGGCTTTACTGGCAACCATATACGACACCAATGCGTATGACATTCAGCAAAACGAAAGGAGGTTTATCATACAAAGGAAGTGACCTGTACCCTTTTATAAACAAGTAAACGGATAGATGCTGCAACACCTACCCGTTTGTAAATCGTCAAATTAACTAGAATCGATAATTAACAACGATGTAACAAAGTTATGAAATATCTATATGCCAAGCAATTGCCGAAGGGCAATGGCGGAGGTATCATTCAAAAAGCAATTCGGATGATAAAAGCTGTGGCTGTTCTGTTGTGTGTAGGCATGGTGTCCGTCCATGCGGACACCTATTCGCAACAAATCACTGTCAACATAAAAAATGGTAACCTCACCGATCTGTTCGAGAAGATCCAGCAACAAAGCGATTACGTCTTCTTCTACCAAGACCGGCTAGTCAGCGACAAGCGGATCGACGTATCCGCCCGCAATGAAAACATGCAACGCCTGTTGCGTAAAGTCCTGTCAAAAGAAGACTTAGACTACGTGATTACGGGCAACCAAGTGACAATCAAGTCGCGGGAAGAGGCACAGCAACGCACGGTACAGGGCACGGTCCGGGACGAAAACGGTGTCCCGCTCCAGTCAGTAAACGTACTGATCAAAGGATCGACCGTGGGCACGATGACCGACCAGGACGGCCGTTACCAGATCGCGGTAACCGGCGAAGTCACGCTGATATTCAGCATGATGGGCTACCAGGACATCGAAGAAAACACCCAAAACCGTGCACAAGTCGACGTGGTGCTGAGTACGCAGACGCAAGGGCTGGAAGAAGTCGTAGTGACCGGCTACAGCACCATTGAGCGCCGGCACGTCGCTTCCTCGATATCCGAAGTCAACATGGACTTGGCCACAAACCGGCCGATCTTCAAATTAGAAGAAGCCTTTAGTGGTTCCCTACCCGGTGTTACCATGTTGCAGGGCAGCAACTTGCCAGGCGCGGTACCGGGCACCATCTCTATCCGTGGCATCAGCACACTCCAAAGCCAAGCTCCTTTGGTAATCGTAGACGGAATGGAGCAGACACTGACTGATATCGATCCGAACCAGGTGAAAAGTATCACCGTACTGAAAGACGCAGCTTCGGCCTCGCTTTATGGGTCGCGCGGGGCTAATGGGGTGATCATCATCGAAACCCATCGTGGCTCTACCGGCCAGTTTAAGGTGGACGTGCACTCCTGGACGGCAATCAGCTCATCGATTGAAGAGCCCGGATTCGTCAACGCAGCAGACTACATGCGCCTCAACAACGAGGCCCGTAGCACGCAAGGACAGACCGAAACCTGGTCCCCGCAAGAAATCGCCCAGGCCGAAGATGGCACGATACCCACCGTCAACTGGATGGACGCCGTCACGCAACGCCAGTCCCATTCCCACAACAGCACGGCCAGCATTTCGGGTGGAGGCGGAGTCGGTTCATTTAATTTGATGCTGGGCTACCTCACCGATCAAGGGCTCAACATGGCAGAAAGCTCCGACAAATACAGCGCCCGGTTTAACACCAATATTAACATGGCCGACAAGTTCGTCCTCCTTGCCGATTTCTACGCCCACCGCTTGCAGGTGGACCGTTTGATGGCCAACACCAATGGTCACGGCCTGTACCAAGAAGCATGGCGGATGAACCCCACCCAGCAGATCTTTTATGACTCGGACCGGCCAGACCACTATATCCTGCATAACAACAACAACGCCGTGGCCGCCATCCATCACGGAGGCATCCGCAATAATATCCATGACCGCAGCACGATCAACTTGCGCCCGCGCTATTTCGTCACCGATAATTTCTCCATCGACGGAAACGTGTCATACATGATCAACAAATCAGCGTGGAAGCAAGAGCGTCTTACCTATCGCTTCTATGACGCAGAAGGTAAGCCGGCGTTAATCTGGGGCAACAGCGTAGGTGCGGAGCAAGGCGTCAGCTCAAGCCAGTTGACAGCCCGGGCCAACATTAACTACCAGGCGCCGTTGCGTGGTGATAAGGACCGGGTATACCTGATTGCCGGCACGGAAATCATGACCCACAACTACACGGACTACCGGGAGGTGAACAAAGCGTCGTTTTTCGGCAAGCTGAACTATGCCTTCGACGAACGGTACCTCCTGGAAGTAACGGCACGCTCGGACGGAAGCAGTAAGTTTGCTCCAGGCCACCGATGGGGCTTCTTCCCTTCGGCTGCCTTGGCATGGAACGTTCACAATGAAAGCTTCTTTGCAGGCCTGCGCGAGACGGGTGCCATTAACAACCTGAAATTACGGTTCTCGTACGGACTGATCGGCAACGAGAATGTCGCGCCTTTCCTCTGGCAGGAGATTGTCAATAACTGGGGATGGACCATGCGCGTACCCAACCCGGAATTTAGCTGGGAGAAGCAAAACCAATGGAACATCGGGTTGGACCTCGCCGCGCTGAACAATCGGTTAAGCGTAACCGCCGAAGTGTACCACAAACACTCTTTTGACCTGATTTACGACAGCTTCCCGGTACCTCCGTTGACGGGCTCGCACACCCTGCAGTCCGCGGTGAACATCGGCGAGGTGGAAAACAAAGGATGGGAAATTGACGTGCGGTGGACCGACCAAGTCGGCGACCTGTCGTACAGCGTATCGGGGATGTTATTCGATAATGTCAACCGCGTGCTCAAAGCTGGGTATTCCGCTTCGGACACCTTGGTTTTCCAAGGAAACGAAGACAAAATCTGGTACCGTGGCATCGCGCTGGACAACTACTACGGCTATGAGTCCAACGGTTATTTCCAAAACCAAAGCGAACTAGACGCGACCACGGCCAAACTGCCCAACACACGCGTTGGCGATATCCGCTACGTTGACCAAAATGATGACGGTGTGATCAACGAGCAAGACCGCGTAAACTTGGGCGATCCGTTCCCGCACATGAATTTCGGGGTCAATGTCGCCCTTAACTACAAGAATTGGGATTTGAATATTTTGGGCCAAGGCGTCGGTCGGCGTACCCAGCGTATCCGTGGCCTAGAGGCCTACCCCGTCATTATGGACGGATCGGAGAACAGCTTGGGTACCATGAGGCAATACTACATGGACAACCGCTGGACACCAGACAACCCCAACAGCCGTTTCCCTCGTGTTTGGACGGGCGCTAGCCCGAATGCCACGCTGAGTGACGTATGGCTGAGCGACGCTTCCTATTTCCGAATCAAAACCATCCAAATAGGATACACCATCCCGACCATCAGCAAGGCCATTCGCAACTTGCGCATCTACCTCAACGCACAAGATGCGATCACCTTTACCAACTGGGAAGGCTTGGAGCCCGAACGTCAGGATAATCATGCTGGCAACGGCGGCTACCCACGGATGGCAACCTACAGCATCGGGATTAGGGCGACAATTTTATAATCCTCAAACTGATTAAAGATGAATAAGAAACTCATATATCTGATATCCCTGGCCGTGCTATTCAGCAGCTGCGAGAAGTTTTTAGACAAACGCGACCCGACGGCGACAACCTTTGTCGAGTTTTTCAACACCGAGGAGGATTTGCGCCGCGTAGCGTACAGCTCTTACTTAGACTTCTTTACGCCGCGGACAGACCGCAGACTGTTGTTTTACATGAAAGACGGCCGATCTGACAACGCCTATGCACGCGTAGACGGTGATCACCACCAGCGCATTGCTAACGGCACCCTCAACAGTACCTCGGCGGCGGCCGACTATTACTACTCGTTGCACATGAAGCATATCGGCAGGCTTAATAACTACCTGGCCGCCATCGATGCCCCTTACGTCGAGGACGAAGCTGTCCGCGAACGCTATAAGGCGATCTTGGAAGGACTGCGCGTGTGGCATTATTTCGAGGCAGGTTTTCGCTGGGCAAACGTGCCGTTCCATTTAGAACCGGCTACGATCGAAGAAGCCAAGCAACCACCGCTGCCCAAGGCCGAGCTCATGAACCGGTTGTTCGACATATCGGAAGACATCGCCCGGCGCCTACCCTCAGGCGAATACAGCACGGACAAATTCATGTTCAACAAAGAATCGTTTAAATCTTTGGTGATGCGTTACGCTTTGTACGACGGGCGCTGGGAGCTGGCGGCACGACTGGCGAAAGAGATCATGGATAGCGGCAATTACCAGCTGTACCACAGCTACGGCGACCTCTTCCAGTACGCAGGCGATAAGGTCAACGACGAGTTTATCATGCATCACGACCTGGAAGCGGTAGGTACCAACGTCACCTATTCCTTCCGCGACTTGGGACCGCATTTTCGCACGGGCGCAGGCCAATCGTACAACGTTCCACTCAAATCGCTGGTGGATTCGTACTGGACGCTCCAAGGCCATCCCATCGACGATTGCCCGCTCTATAGCAAGGAAGAATACGAACTCAACCCGAAGCTCAATCGCGACCCGCGCTATACGGCCAGCATCATGGGCCACGGCGACACGTTCTATGGCGAGGAAATCGACGTGTACACACCGGGCAACCCGATGTACTACGAAAACCTACGTGCCAGCAAGTCTGGATTTTGGTGGCGGAAGTTTGTTCCGGAAGAGGACGCATTCCGCAACGGGAACCTGGTCTATGGCCTGTCGCGGTACGCTGAAGTACTGCTGACCTATGCCGAAGCGAAGATTATGCTCAACGACGTGGACGAGCTTGCCAAAAACGCCATCAACCAAGTGCGTGAGCGTGCCGGGCTGGACATGTCTGAGGCCGATGTTACCTTGCCGCATTACAGTGCTTACACCCAACAGCAGTGGATCGACTTAATCCGTAACGAGCGCCGTATCGAGCTGGCGGGCGAAGGATTGCGCTACGACGATATCATCCGTTGGGGAATTGCGGAGAATGTGCTCAACCAGCCTGCCTTGGGCCATACCCGGATGGTCGGCGACCAAAAAGTGAGCCTGCACATCGAAAACAGGTCCTTTGCGTCGCACCAATACCTCTGGCCCTTCCATGAGCTACAGTTGAAGGTGGAGCCGGCATTAGAACAGAATCCGGGTTACTAACGAATCAGCCCGAATAATCCGAAGTGCTGAAGCAATAGGCTAGCTACGGGGCCGGCCGGCTTCAGCACTTTATGTTACCCCCTAAAACGCACAACGATGGCAACACGAAAAACAACGCTGCTGGCGCTATTCCTGACACTGATCGCCGCTACCACCGCTGCATGCGGATCCGGCAACGCACCAACCGACACCCTCAAAACGCTTGCTTACAACATCCATCATGCTAACCCGCCGACCAAACCGGGGCTTATCGACTTGGCCGCCATTGCCCGGGTCATTAACGAGAGCGGAGCTGATCTGGTAGCCTTGCAAGAAGTAGACGTGCGGACCGAGCGGGCAGGCGTGGACAGCGACCAAGCAGCCGAACTGGGCGCACGCACGGGCATGCACCACCATTTTGTCAAGGCCATCGACCACCAAGGGGGCGATTATGGCGTGGCCATCCTATCGCGGTTTCCATTGGTCAGCCAAGGTGGCGAGCACCTGCCGATGGCCGAAGGCGTGGGCGGCGAGCCACGCGTGATCGCGTACGTGACGGTGGAACCCGTACCCGGCAAGCCCGTGACTTTCGCCAGTACGCACCTGGACCTCAAGCCTGAGAACCGCGTGCTGCAAGCCAAGTACATTGCCGAGTTGTTTGCCGAAACACCCTACCCGGTCATTGTCGGCGGCGATTTCAACGCGGTGCCAACGAGCGACGTCATCGGCATCCTCGATCAACATTTCAAGCGTTCCCAAATTCCGAATGGCTACACGATCCCGGTTACCAGCCCGACACGCGAGATCGATTTCATCATGTATCGTCCCGCAGACCGTTTTGAAGTGATCCGCCATACCGTCATCGATGAACAATACGCCTCGGACCATTTGCCGGTCTACGTGGAACTCGCCTATTAGCATAGTTTTAGGCAACGGCCCACCCTAAGCTGCCTCGGAAAATTTCCGGGGCAGCTTTTTTGATATTCGGTCCGGCGGGGTTTACATTACAATAGCCCATGTCCGATACAATGCCTCAAAAACGCGATATTCTACCACTAGGCAAAGATGACGGCCCCGAGAGATGTCCCGACTGGTAAATGACGGGCAAATGACGGGTTAAAAACGGCGATTTCTATTTACCAAACCCGTACTATTGCACCATAAATTATTTCGTCATGCAACAACCATTATTAGGGAAAAGACTAACCGCCCTACGCAAAGCAAAGCACCTGACGCAGGAGGAACTGGTAGAAAAAAGCCAGATAAGCGTACGTACGATACAGCGCATCGAAGCGGGCGAAGTATTGCCGCGGACATACACGGTAAAAATTCTGTTGGCCGCCCTCGGAGAATCCTATGAATCGTTTACCAACCAAACACCCACGCAAATGGAAACCCAACAAAACACCACCCCTACCGTCAACCGCCATACCCTGCTCGTCGCGGCACTGGCCGGTTCGGTATACCTCGTCACCGAGACAATTCTCGGCGCGATGGACATCCGCTGGTACACCAACGAAGGCAACCTCAACATAAACGAAAAGACCGCGTACATCGCATTAACCGTCTTAATGATCGCCTCATACGCGCTGTTTGCTCGTGGATTCATCGCCTTGGCAAATCTCTTTGAGCACCGGCTACTAAAGGCCATCGCCTATGCGCTTATCGTAGCCGTAGCCTGCGTAGGCATACTGGATGTGGTCTCCTTGCCTGCCACCGACATCGAAACCTACTTGCTTCCCTATGGCGTTGCTTCGGTACTGTGCGGGGCGCTGAGCATTGTTTTTGGCATTGCGCTCATCCGCCTGCAGGACAGCATGGGCGAGCTCGCGCGCGTGGCCGGCATCCTCGAGATTATCGTGGGCGGCCTGCTGATCACCGTGGTACTTTTCTTCGTCAGCTACGTGATCATGATTCCCGCTATCGTGGTAGAAGTACTGGTTCTCTACCGCGGCTACGAATACCTCTCCAAAGCAGAAACTGCCCAGGCTGCCTAGCCGCAAAAACCCATCCCATGGCAAACGGCCGCTCCCTTCTGGGGAAACGGCCGTTCGCGTTTTGCCATGTGTGCCGGTTAACGTTCTTACAGAGTTCAACGCGCACTTTCTTTTCGTTCAAACGCTTGCCAGGCCGCCAAAACCCCCAAGACATTGACTATTAGATTATTGCAGCAAAACACCCAATTTGCGTTTTGATAAATTTGTTTAGTACCTGAAAAAATGTACTTTGGCAAAAATTAACACGCTTAAAATGATCAAAAACAACACCGAACATACGACACCCGAAGTTGAGGAAGAAGTAACCTTAGCGGAGGACATCCACCATGTGAATAACCCCGTACTGGATCTTCCCGAAATTGTCAAGAACTATCTCGGCAAGGTGACCGGCTACCGCCAGGAGGCTAATAATTTCTATTTCACCGACGGCCATGCCGAAGTGGAAGTGAAAGTCGTGAGCGACGAGATCATTCGCGTCCGCCTAGCACCCAGTGGACAGTTTTTGGAAGAGTTTTCGTACGCCGTGCCGCATACGAACCAGCGGGTCGAAGTATTCTCCCTGTCCGAGGACGAGGCCAGCTATCGCGTGAAGACCAACACGGTAACCTGCGTGGTCAATAAAGCAAATTTCCACATTTCCTTCGAAGACCGCACAGGCTCGGTATGCAACCGCGACCATGCGCCCATGCACTGGGAGGAAAACCCCGATTTTGGCGGCTACTACGTGTACTGCACCAAAACGGCCTTTCCAGAGGAAGGCTTCTACGGGCTAGGCGACAAGCCGACCCACCTCAATGTACGGGGGCGCCGTTTTGTCAACTGGAATTCGGACACGTACTCTTTCCAATTCAACCAAGATCCGCTATACCGCAGCATTCCATTTTATATCGGGCTGAACGAAGGCCAGGCCTACGGCATTTTCTTCGACAACACGTTTAAAACTTACTTCGATTTTGCCGCGGAGGCCCCAGACCAAACCAGCTTCTGGTCGGAAGGCGGCGAACTCCAGTACTACTACATCCACGGCCCGCAGATGATGGACGTCGTGAAACGCTACCACACGCTGACGGGCACGCACTACCTGCCACCGATGTGGGCCTTGGGATACCACCAATGTCGCTGGAGCTACTATCCAGAGAGCAAGGTCAAAGACTTGGCCCGCAATTTCCGGGAGCGCCAGATTCCCTGCGATGCTATCTACCTCGACATCGACTATATGGACGGGTATCGTTGCTTTACGTGGAACAAGCACCATTTTCCAGATCCCAAACGGATGATCAAAGAACTGGCCGATGACGGATTCCGTACGGTGGTGATTATCGACCCCGGCATTAAAGTCGACAACAATTACTGGGTGTTTCGCGAAGGAAAGGAAAACCACTTCTTCTGCCGCCGGGGCGACGATTACTTTATGGAAGGATTTGTGTGGCCGGGCCGCTGCCAATTTCCGGACTTCACCAACGAGAAAGTCCGCGCGTGGTGGGGCGGGCTGTTTGAAGGGCTCGTGGAAGCCGGTGTAGCCGGTGTATGGAATGACATGAACGAACCGGCCGTCTTTGGCCGGGGCACCTTCCCCGATGACGTGCGGCACAACTACGACGGCTACCGCGGTTCACACCGCAAAGCACACAACGTCTACGGCATGCAAATGGTCCGCGCAACCTACGAGGGGCTCAAAAAGCTGTTTCACAAGCGGCGTCCCTTCACCATCACGCGGGCGGCGTATGCGGGCACGCAACGCTATGCTTCCGTGTGGACCGGGGACAATATCGCTACTTGGGAGCACCTCCGGCTAGGCGTATTGCAGTTGCAGCGGCTTTCTGTGTCCGGCATGCCCTTCTGCGGCACGGATATCGGTGGCTTCAGCGGCGAGCCAGATGGCGAACTGTTTACCCGATGGATACAGTTCGGCGTATTCTCCCCGTTCATGCGGGCGCACTCCGCAGGCGACACCGCCGAACGCGAACCCTGGAGCTTCGGACCGGAATACGAAGCCATCAACCGGAAGTTCATCGAACTGCGTTACCAACTCCTACCGTATATCTATTCCGTATTTTGGGAACAAACGAACTACGGCCTGCCTATCCTGCGTCCGGTGACGTTCCTCGAGCAGGAAGTCGCCTCCAACATGCCGCGCGAAGAAGAATTCGCCTTCGGCGATAAGATTCTCGTGTCGCCAATCCTGCACCCGGGACAAAAATCGAAAATCGTTTACCTGCCGGCAGGCACATGGTACTACTACTGGGATGACAAATCCTATGCGGGCAAGCAAGAGGTCGAAGTGGCGACGCCTATCGACGAAATGCCCATGTTTATCAAAGGCGGTACGGTACTTCCCGAATACCCCGTCATGCAATACGTCGACGAAAAACCCATCGACTCATTGAAATTGCGTATTTATTACAGCAATGACGAGACAAATAGCTATCTTTATGAGGACCATGGCGACACCTTTGCCTACGAGCAGCAAATCTACCTCGAAAAGAAATTCGTAGTCAAAGGAAGCCATGCCAATGTGACGATTACGCAGGATGTCGAAGGCCTGTTTTCCGAACGCTACGACACATACGATCTGGCGCTCATCGGCTTGCCGTTTGGCGCCAAGCAACTGCTCGTGGACGGCAAGAAAATTAGCCCAGCGAAAAATGAGGCCGGTCATTATACCGCGAAAGTGCCGAAGGATTTCAGGCAAATCGTTGTCTCATGACGGACCAGAGCATGATATACTAACCAGGTAAACTATACGCACTATGCAGGCACCCGTAGAAACTTTTTCCCTCTTCACCGATTTCGATGTCAATCTTTTCCGTGAGGGCCGGCACTACAAGCTGTACGAAAAGTTTGGTTCCCACGTGGTACTGCATGAAGGGAAGGCGGGCACCTACTTCGCCGTGTGGGCACCCAATGCCGAAAGCGTGCAAGTCATCGGCAATTTTAACGGCTGGAATCCCTACTCGCACCAGCTCTTCCCCCGTTGGGACGGTTCGGGCATTTGGGAAGGGTTTATTCCCCACATCAGCATTGGCGAGCTCTATAAGTACCGCATCCAAAGTTATCAAGGCGAGATTTTGGAAAAAGCAGACCCCTTCGCCCTGCTCAACGAAGTACCGCCGAGCACGGCGTCCGTCGTCAGCACCAATTGGTACGAATGGGACGACGCCGAATGGCTAGCTAAGCGCCACGAACACAACGGGCTCAATAGGCCGATGTCGGTGTACGAAATGCACCTCGGCTCCTGGATACGGGATTCGGGCGACCCGGGCCGGTTGCTCAATTACCGCGAAGTGGCGGACAAGCTCGTGCCGTATATCAAGGAAGCGGGATTCACCCACGTGGAGCTGCTGCCTGTCATGGAGCACCCCTACTATCCGTCGTGGGGCTACCAAGTAACGGGATTTTTCGCTGCCAGCGCGCGCTACGGCTCCACGCAGGACCTGATGTATTTCGTCGAGCAAATGCATCAAAATGACATCGGCGTCATCCTAGACTGGGTTCCCTCCCACTTTCCCGGCGATGCCCATGGCCTGCACCGGTTTGATGGGTCGCACCTCTACGAACACCAAGACCCACGCCAGGGCTACCACCCCGACTGGGGGTCTTATATCTTCAATTACGGGCGAAATGAAGTGCGTTCTTTTCTGATCAGCAACGCCCTGTTTTGGCTAGACCGCTACCACATCGATGGCCTGCGCGTGGATGCCGTGGCCTCCATGCTGTACCTCGACTACTCCCGCAAGGACGGTGAGTGGGTAGCCAACGAGCACGGCGGCCACGAAAACCTGGAAGCCGTACGTTTCCTCAAAGAATTAAACGAGGCGGTATACGGATTTTATCCCGATGTGCAAACCATTGCCGAGGAATCAACGGCGTGGCCCGGCGTTAGCCGCCCGGTATATAGCGGCGGATTAGGATTCGGAATGAAATGGATGATGGGCTGGATGCACGACACAATCGGCTATTTCAGTCGCGACCCCCTGCATCGAAAGCATCATCACAACCAAGTGACGTTCAGCATCCTGTACGCCTACCACGAAAACTTCATGTTGCCGCTATCGCACGATGAAGTCGTGCATGGCAAGGCATCGCTAATCAATAAGATGCCGGGCGACGAATGGCAGAAGTTTGCAAACCTCCGCGCGCTGTACATGTATATGTTTACCCATCTCGGCACCAAGCTGCTCTTCATGGGCGGCGAGTTTGGCCAGACATCCGAGTGGGATTTTAACCGACAGCTCGACTGGCACCTGATGCAATACGAGCCACACAAGGGCTTGTTTGAACTAGTGAAAGCGCTTAACCATTTGTACCGCCGCGAGCCTGCCCTATACCAGCACAGCTTCAGTCCCGAGGGATTCCAGTGGGTGGAAGTAGGCGACGATCAGAATTCCGTATTGGCCTACTTGCGAAAAGGATACGAGCGACAGGACGATGTACTGGTTATTCTCAACCTGACCCCCGTCGTGCGGTATTACTACCGTTGCGGTTTGCCTGCTGGCGGACAGTGGGACGTCTTGCTCAACTCAGACGACAAGCAATACGGCGGCAGCGGCGTAGAACAGCCCAATGTAGAAGCCGAAGAGATGGAATGGATGGGACTGCCTTGGTCCGCAAACCTGGTCCTCCCTCCCTTGGCGGGAATGGTATTGCGGCAGCGACCCGCCAAGAAACCGGCAACCAAAAAAAGAACCAAAACACCGGCAAAAAAAGCCGGCCCGAAACCCAAATAAAACCACAACGGCCAAAGCGACAGAAACAAGGCACCCGCAACAAGCCTATTGCTGGCGCAACTGCCGGAACGAACACCAAGCAATACAAAAAGGAAACTGCATAAAAACCACTTGCCAATTCGTAACGTATGGACAAACAGACCTTATCCGATCAGCTAACCAACCCCGATCGTCCGGTTGTACATCTCAGTGCGGAGTGCTATCCGGTAGCCAAGGTAGGCGGCCTCGGCGACGTGGTGGGGGCGCTGCCCAAATACCTGAACAAAGCCGGCATCCGAACCTGGGTGGCCATGCCTTGGTACAATAAGCCGTTCGTGCACAAGCACCAATTTGACGTGGTATACGCAGGCACCTTTCAGCAGGGCTCGCGCGAACTCAGCGTACAGGTGATGCGAGAGAAAACCAATGCGTTGGGCTTTGAGCTCTTCCTCATCCACATCCCGGGCTTGCTAGACCGCGACGAGGTGTACGGCTATGCCGACGAGAGCGATCAGTTCATCGCTTTCCAACACGGCGTGCTGCAATGGCTCTGCGACACCGGGACGATTCCTGCTGTCATCCATTGCCATGACCACCACACCGGGCTCACGCCGTTTATGATGTACCATTGCGCGAAATTCGCCCCGCTAAAAAACGTTCCGACTATAGGAACGGTGCATAACGGCCAATACCAAGGCTGGATGGATTGGAACAAGGTGACGCTGCTTCCCCCTTACGAATCGTGGAAGTGGGGCCTGCTCGACTGGGACCGCAACATCAACCCCCTCGCCGCACTCATCAAATGCTGCACGGCCTACACCACCGTATCGGAAGGCTATCTCGGCGAGCTGACCCAACAGGCCAACGGGCTAGAACGGCTATTCAACATGGAGCGTGCCAAGGCGCACGGCATCGTCAACGGCATCGACACCGAAGTCTGGAACACAAAAACCGACCCCATGCTAGCCAAAAATTACAACATCGTGTCCGTAAAGGGCGGCAAGCAAGGCAATAAGGAATCCCTGTGCGAAACATTCGGGTTGGATGCTAACCGTCCATTGCTGGCGTATATCGGCCGTTTCGCGGGGGAAAAAGGCGCTGACCTCCTCCCGGAAATCGTGACGAACGTATTAAACCACCTCGAAGTTCCGTTCAATATTATTATATTAGGCTCAGGCGACCCCGGGGTGCAGCAGTCGTTGGAATATCTGGCACAGCAGCATCAAGGCCGGCTGGGCGTTTACATCGGGTACCAGGAATCGCTGGCGCACCTGATTTACGCTGCGGCCGATTTCCTGATCATGCCCTCGCGCGTGGAACCCTGCGGGCTCAACCAGTTATACGCGATGCGATATGGCACCATTCCGATCGTGCGTAGCATTGGGGGGCTTCGCGATACGGTACGCGATTTGGGTGAGGAAAACGGCTACGGCCTGCAATTTCTGCACGCTAATGCGGGGGATGCGACGCTCGCCGTCCACCGGGCCGGCGCGCTATATGCCGACAACAAACGCCTACAACAATTGCGAAAGCAAATTATGAAACTGGATTTTTCATGGGATAAATCCGCAAAGCGATATATACAAATTTACGACCACATAACCACTTAAATTATGGCTGAGAATGTTATTTCCATCGTACTCGGTGGAGGGAAAGGGACAAGGCTTTACCCACTGACTGACCAACGCTCAAAACCTGCCGTCCCAATTGCGGGCAAATACCGTCTGGTAGACATCCCGATTTCGAATTGCCTGAATTCGGGCTACCACCGGATTTACGTGCTCACCCAATACAATTCGGCATCGCTGAACACGCATATCAAAAACACGTACAACTTCAGCATCTTCAGCAAGGGCTTTGTCGATATTTTGGCTGCCGAGCAGACCAACGAAGGTCCGCGCTGGTTCCAAGGCACGGCCGATGCCGTCCGCCATGTGCAGCGCCATTTGCAAAACCACGATTACGAACACGTGCTCATCCTTTCGGGCGACCAGCTCTACCAAATCGATTTTCAGGAAATGGTAGAAGGCCACGTGGCGGCCAACGCCGACCTGACCGTCGCCACCATCCCGGTCAATGCCAAGGACGCAACTTCATTCGGCATCCTCAAATCCGATGACGATGGGCACATCACCTCCTTTATCGAAAAACCGAACAGCTCCCTCCTGCCCGACTGGGTGTCGGAAGTCAATGACGACATGAAGGCGGCCGGCCGCAATTATCTTGCCTCCATGGGCATCTATGTGTTCTCGAAGACGGCGCTGGACAGGCTCCTCACCGAAAACGACGGCATGGACTTCGGCAAGGAACTCATCCCCGATGCAATCGGCAAATACCACGTGCGCAGCTACCAGTATGATGGGTACTGGACGGATATCGGAAATATCGATTCGTTCTTCGAAGCCAACATTGGCCTCACGGACGACATCCCGATGTTCAACCTCTTTGACAAAAACACCATTTTCTCCCGTGCGCGCATGCTGCCCCCGTCCAAAGTGTCGGGAACCACGGTGGACCGGGCAATCATCGCCGACGGATGCATCATCGCCGCCGAACGCATCGAACGCTCGGTTATCGGCATTCGCTCGCGCATCGGAAAAAGCTCCGTAATCCGCAATACGTATATGATGGGCAGCGACTTTTACCAGACGCTGGAGGATATCGAACGGACCAAAACCAACGATACAACAGCCATGGGCGTAGGCGAAGCTTGCCATATCGAAAATGCTATTCTCGACAAAAACTGCTGCATTGGCGACAACGTGCGAATCACCGGCGGGCATCACCTCGAAGACGGCGATTATCCGGCATACGCCGTGCGGGACGGGATCGTCGTCGTCAAAAAAGGAGCCGTGCTGGCGAGTGGAACGGTGATTGGATAGGTTTTTTAAATTAGAAAT
>CAYUIZ010000017.1:0-17576 GCA_964444885.1 uncultured Sphingobacteriaceae bacterium
CCTATTTGGAGTGGTATAAATCCATGCTACTCATGCGTAAGTTTGAAGAGAAGGCCGGACAGTTGTATGGCCAACAAAAAATCCGGGGATTTTGCCATTTATATATAGGCCAGGAGGCCGTAGTGGCCGGTGCGATGTCCGTATTGCGACCCGAAGATTCTATGATTACCGCGTATCGCGACCACGCGCACGCCATTGCCAAAGGGATGAGCCCAAACGCCGCTATGGCTGAGATGTTCGGGAAAATAACCGGATGCTCGAAAGGGAAGGGAGGATCGATGCACTTTTTCAGCAAGGAGCACAAATTCATGGGCGGGCACGGTATCGTGGGCGGGCAGATTCCGCTCGGCGCCGGGATTGCCTTCGCCGAGAAGTACAACGGAACGGACAACGTCAACGTGTGCTACATGGGTGACGGGGCCGTACGCCAAGGTGCGTTCAGCGAAACGCTGAACATGGCGATGTTGTGGAAATTGCCCGTCATCTTTGTTTGCGAAAATAATGGATATGCCATGGGTACTTCCGTGGCCCGTACGACAAACATGACCGAAATATATAAGATGGGCTTAGGCTTCGATATGCCGAGCGCACCTGTCGACGGGATGGATGTAGTGGCGGTGCATACGGCGATGGACGAGGCGGTGCAGCGTGCCCGGAGCGGCGAAGGCCCTACCTTCCTCGAAATGCGTACGTACCGCTATAAAGGACACTCCATGTCTGACCCCGCTAAGTACCGTACCAAGGAAGAACTGGAGGAATACAAAGGCCGCGATCCCCTTATCACGACAAAGGCTGCCATCATCGAAAATAAATACGCAGACGAGAAATGGTTTGACGAAGTAGGCGAAGAAGTGAAACGTAAGGTGGATGAGTCGGTCAAATTTGCCGAGGAATCGCCCTATGCGGAGGCGTTTGAGCTGTATGAGGATGTCTACGTGCAGGAGGACTACCCCTTTGTCATGGACTAGTTTACGGGAAAGGTATTTGGATATAGTTAACGAAAGACAACGATACGATAATGGCTGAAGCAGTAAGAATGCCCAAAATGAGCGATACCATGACCGAAGGGGTAATCGCGAAGTGGCACAAAAAAGTAGGAGATAAAATAAGTTCAGGCGACCTGATTGCTGAGGTGGAAACCGACAAGGCTACGATGGATTTCGAATCCTATCAGGAAGGAACATTGTTATATATCGGGCCTGGCGAGGGAGAGGCAGTGCCCATTGATGCTGTTATTGCCGTGCTAGGCGAGGAAGGCGAAGACTACCAGAGCCTGCTCGACGCTGAGGAATCAGATGCCGGGAAAGAAGAAACCGAAGAACCGGCTGCAAGTACCGACAGCGACACGGAAGAGGAGGACGCCAGCGAAGAGGTAACGGCTGAGTCTTTAGGGGCGACCGTCATCACCATGCCACTGTTGAGCGATACGATGACTGAAGGCGTTATCGCCGAATGGCATTTTAAGGTGGGCGACACGATCAAAAGTGATGATGCCATCGCGGATGTCGAAACCGATAAAGCCACGATGGAGGTGACGGCTTACGCTGACGGTACCCTGCTGCACATCGGTGTGGAGAAAGGGCAAGCCGCCAAAGTAAACGACATTATAGCGATTGTGGGCAAGGAAGGCACGGACGTGACCCCGTTGCTGAAGCCGAAATCGAAAAAAGCAGCGCCTAAGGCCGACGACAAAGCGCCAGCACCCGCCACGGCCGACAAGTCCCCGGCTCCGGCAAAATCCGAACCCGCGGCAGCCGCGTCCGAATCGGACGATGCGCGTGTCAAAGCGTCGCCATTGGCCCGCCGTATTGCCAAAGAAAAAGGAATTAACCTGCGCGACGTAAAAGGCTCGGCTGATGGCGGACGCATTGTGAAGAAGGATGTCGAGTCCTTCAAGCCCGCGCCGGCTGCAGCTCCTGCAACGGACGCAGCGCCTCAAGCCGCAGCACAGGAAGCCGTGGTTATCCCGCAGTTTGTTGGCGAAGAACGCTATACCGAAAAACCGGTGTCGCAGATGCGCAAAACCATCGCGCGCCGTCTATCGGAGAGCTTATTCACCGCACCACATTTCTACTTGACCATCAAAGTGGATATGGATAGCGCGATCGCCGCGCGCGGCAAGATCAACGAAGTTGCCCCCGTTAAAGTCTCGTTTAACGACCTGGTCATTAAGGCGGTAGCCGTGGCCTTGAAACAGCATCCTGCGGTTAACTCATCTTGGCAAGGCGACAAAATCCGATACAATGAGCACGTCAATATCGGCGTAGCGGTAGCTGTGGAGGATGGCTTGTTGGTGCCCGTGGTGCGCTTCGCTGATGGCAAGAGCTTGTCGCACATCTCGGCCGAAGTTAAGGACTTTGCGCAGCGCGCTAAGAACAAAAAGCTGCAACCTGCGGATTGGGAAGGGTCTACGTTCACGGTTTCCAACCTGGGCATGTTTGGTATAGACCAGTTTACCGCCATTATCAACTCGCCTGATTCCTGTATTTTGGCAGTTGGCGGCATTCAGCAGGTGCCGGTTGTCAAAAACGGCGCAGTCGTGCCGGGCAATATCATGAAGCTGACGCTGAGCTGCGACCACCGGTCGGTAGACGGTGCTTCGGGTGCAGCTTTCCTGCAAACACTGAAGAACTTGCTCGAAGAACCAGTCCGTCTGCTGGCATAGATCCGCCCAAGCGCATTAACAATAACAAGCCCGGTCCCAGTCAAATGGAATCGGGCTTTTTTGTTCGGGTTGCCGGTCGGAAATGGAGGACTTGGTGCTAACGCCCCTTTCTTACCTTACGTCAATGTGCGGCAAACCATGTCTTCTTAACTTTGTTGGCATAACGAAAGGAGTATATCATGGACAACAAAATCTTAGGCATCCACCACGTCACCGCGATAGCGGGAGACGCTGTTAAGAACCACGACTTCTACACCCGTATCCTGGGGCAGCGGCTGGTTAAGAAAACGGTCAATTTCGATGACCCGCAGACCTACCATTTCTATTTCGGGGATGAGGTGGGATCGCCTGGCACGATCATGACTTTCTTTCCGTGGGGTGATCGCGTGCGCATGGGCAAGCGGGGCACCGGACAAGTCACGGAAGTAGGTTACGCCGTACCGGAGGGCAGCCTTGACTTCTGGTTGCACCGCTTGGAAGCAAACAATGTGATCTACAATAAGCCTGCTGAGAAGTTTGGCGAAAAGTACCTCACGTTCTTGGATCGCGACGGGTTGAAGATCGAGCTTACCGTACCGAAGAAAGCCAGTAGCCGCGAACCCTGGACGACGGACGAGGTCAATGCCGAGCATGCGATCCGCGGTTTTCACCACGTGACGATCACGACGACCAATAAGGAGGCGACAGCGGCTATCCTGACGGAGGTATTCGGCTACAGGCTGCTGGAACAACACGTCAATCGCTATCGCTTCATTACCGATGCTGTGGACGACGCCGCCATCATCGATTTGGTGGAGGCACTGGGCGAGGAACGCGGCCACGTTGCCGGCGGATCGGTACACCATGTGGCATTCCGGGTTAATAACGAAGCTTCCTTGATGTATTTTAGGGATCAGATCGTGTCACGCGGCTTGCATATCACCGAGAAAATCGACCGCAACTATTTCTATTCGCTCTATTTCAGAGAGCCCGGAGGCGTACTGTTCGAAATCGCAACGGACAACCCCGGATTCGCGACAGACGAACCGGTCGGTGAATTAGGAAGTGGGCTCAAATTGCCGCAGCAGTATGAGTCTAGCCGCGATCAAATCGAACAGGTATTGCCCAAGCTGGGCTAAACGGAGACAATGATGGCATATACGCACGATATACAAGTCGTCCGGCAAGGGCCGGCGACCGAACCCGCGGGCAAAGCCGTGGTCATGTTGCATGGCCGCGGCAGCACGGCCGCGAGTATCCTTACCTTGCGGCAGCACCTGAGTGTGGGCGACGACGCCATGCTGCTGGCACCGCAGGCTACGAATAACAGCTGGTATCCGTATAGCTTCATGGCACCGGTTGGACAGAACCAGCCGGCCCTGGATTCGGCAATAGCCTTGGTTGGCGAGGCCGTTCGGGAGGCTGTATCCGCAGGCATGGCGCACGAGGACATTTATTTCGTTGGGTTTTCGCAGGGAGCTTGCCTCGCGCTGGAATACGTGGCCCAGCACGCTACACGCTACGGAGGCGTCGTTGCCTTCACCGGCGGACTGGTGGGCGGTACGTTGGATACCGCCAGCTACCGCGGCGATTTTGCCGGCACGCCCATTCTGATCAGTGCAGGCGATCAGGATCCGCATGTGCCCCTAAGCCGCATCAGGGAAAGCGAAACGGTGATGGTGGCGCTGGGCGCGGCGCTCACCGTCGATATTTACCCCGGCAAGCCGCACAGCATTTCGGGCGAGGAGATCGTCAGAGCCAACGCCCTCGTGTTTAAGAACTGAGGTACCACCTTCGATGCTGTCTCGGCCGTGCGCGGCGGGGCGAAGGGAGTTAGTATGCGGCAACTGCCTTGTTCATTGTTTTTTAATGCAATAAGTACGCTGGCCAGTCGGCCTGTAAGAAAAAAATGGCTAAGTTTGTAGGACACAAATTTTGACCTCGTTTTCTTGAACAAGTTCATCTTAAAATACGAATTAGATTTAGACTTCGTGTTATTGGCGATATCGAGCCCGTTGAAAGATTATCGCCTTTGCCATTTTATTAATAAAAATGCGGGATTGGGACTACGCAAGGCAGTCGACCACGAGGTATGGCTGGCCAATGCCGACACGCCGTCCTACTTTAGCAAATACGAACAGCTCAGTGAAGAGTCTGAAACGGAGTTTTACCTGCTTACCAATCGGGCATACGATGGGGGATGGCTCGTGCCCGAGATGCGTCAGACAGATTTTTTCCTCCTTATCAAGAACTTTATTGACGACGACGACCTGCAGGCACTGGATGAAGGAATCAATGCCATCGCCGAAGTATTGGTGGCCGGAGAAATATCGCCCGGAAAGTTAAAATCGAAGGAAAATCTGATTTTTTGAAACAAAATTAGCCTTTGTGTAAAAAGTACACCTATCTTTGCGCCGACCCGGACGGGGCAGGATGCCAGCACAAGGCACCGCGAGAAACAGACATTAACAGTTAATCTAAAGATACATGGAAAAAGTCCAGAAGCGCACAAAAATCGTGGCCACCTTGGGCCCGGCTTCGGCAAAGAAGGAAGTATTGGCAAGTATGATCGAAAAAGGCGTGGACGTATGCCGTCTCAATTTTTCGCACGGTAGCCACGAAGACCACTTGAAGGTAATCAATATCATCAAGGAGATAAACAAGGAATATAATATCAATATCGGCATGCTGGCGGATCTTCAAGGTCCGAAAATCCGCATCGGCAAGATGAAAGAAGGCGGTGCTGTATTGCTGAATGGAACGCAGGTAGAGATCACCACCCATGAGCTGATCGGCGACGAAAAGCGGATCTACATCACGTACGACACTTTCCCGCAAGATGTGGGCGAAGACGAGATCATCCTGCTGGACGACGGCAAGATCCAATTGCGCGTCTTGTCGACCAACCGGAAGGATACCGTGACGTGTGAAGTGGTGCACGGCGGCGTGCTGACATCCCGCAAGGGCGTCAACCTGCCGAACACCAACGTATCTATTCCTAGCCTGACGGAAGAAGACCTGATTAACCTCGACTTCGTGCTGGAGCATGATATTGAGTGGATCGGTATGTCGTTCGTGCGCAAGGCCGAAGACATCATCCGGCTTAAAGAGATTATCAAGGCCAAAGGCAAGACCGCTGGCGTGATTGCCAAAATCGAAAAGCCTGAGGCAATCGAAAATATCGATGCGATCATTGCGGAGACGGACGGTATTATGGTAGCGCGGGGTGACCTGGGCGTGGAAATGCCGATGGAAGATGTTCCTGTCTTGCAAAAAATGATTGTCAAAAAGTGCCGTAATGCAGCCAAGCCCGTCATCATCGCGACCCAAATGCTGGAGAGTATGATCACGACGCCGCGGCCGACCCGCGCCGAAGTGAACGACGTGGCTAACTCCGTACTGGACGGTGCGGATGCGGTGATGCTCAGTGGGGAAACATCGGTGGGTGAGTTCCCTGAGATCGTCATTGAAACCATGAGTAAGATTATCGTGCACGTGGAGCGTACCTCTTATCCGTACTACATCGCGAAGAAAGCCGAATACGTGGAAGAGTCCATGATCCCGGACGCAATCTGCGGCTCGTCGATCTACCTAGCGGACAAAGCCAAGGCTTCAGCCATCGTGGCGATGACGTCTTCGGGGTACACCGCGTTTGAGATCTCAAGCTACCGTCCCGATGCCGATATTTATATTTTTACGGGCAATAGGCGCTTGCTTAACACGCTGAGTTTGTTGTGGGGAGTCAAGACCTTCTTCTACGACAGGTTTGAGAGTACCGATGGCAGCATCAACGACGTCAACCGTGTACTGCGCGAGAAGAACTTGGTAAGCCCGGGCGAGGTGGTGATCAACACGGCCTCCACGCCATTGCACCTGAAAGGCAAGACGAATACGATCAAAATCACGATCGTGGAGTAAATCCGGGCTGTGGCCGCGGACATAAATCCAAACAAGCCCGGCGCCATGCCGGGTTTTTTTGTGCCAATGCACACGGCGCTCGGAAGTGCGCGTCCCTCCGTTGGTGCGGCCGCGATCATCGGCATGTGCCCGATAAGCCGGCAAATTGAAGGGCTAGTCCGCTCCAAGCCGGGGCATCCGTTTCTGGATTGACCGCTTGATGCGCTGGCACCGGTGTGCCGCCACGCGCTTCCACTTGGCAAGCTTTGTCCGCGCATTCATGTATTGGTGGGTGTTTAGGAGTTCGCTGGCGGTCTTTCTCACGTCCAGTTTTTCTTCGGCAATATGGCGTAGCTTCGCTCCGTCTTCGGCACGGTACTGCGCGAACTCGCGGAGAAGGCGCTCCTCGTCGAATGCCAGATCGCGATAACGCCCGGAGCAATTCGTCTGGACATACTGGTCGAACAAATGGGGGTGAAGGTATCCGTCGCCCTTGTTTCCGTTATAGTCGCGGTTGTCAAACACGATACACGGGCGCCCGCAGGCCATGGCATCGTACACCGAACGCCCGATACCCACCACCATGTCGGCTTGGTTGATTTCCTGTTCGATGTTGAGTGTCGGGTTCTTGTGTTTGCTGTGGTGGATGAGCGTCAGGCCTGCCCGCTCGCAGACACGTGTGAGCAGCGCCTTGGCTTCCTCGCTTTGGCATAGGGAGAGGACGGTTTTCAGTTCGGTATTCGGTGTGCGGACTGGCTTTTTCTGATTGAGGTCTAGTCCGTTTAGAATTAGTTTGCTGTTGTATCCCTTGTTTTTCAGGTGATTGCATACCTCATCGCTAATGCCGATGTGGTAGTCGGCATAAGGAAAAGGCTGCTCGAGCGGAGGGATGGTGCCGTGGCAAATTTGCACAATCTGTCCGTGCTTGCGCAGTGCATCCACGACGACATTGTGGGAAGCCAGGATAAGGTCATACTGGTTGCGGGATGTATAGCGGATGCCGAGCGATTCTTCGATGTATTGAGCGAGTTTCCCCCGTTTCAATGCGAAATACTCGACTGTGACATCGTCGCGTCGTTGCAGTGTTTTGAGCAGGTCTATCGTGTACAGTTCCGATCCGCCTACATGTTCCAGGTGATGTGTCCCTACGAGTATATGCCGCTGTGTGTTGACTGCCATTCGGTGGAAGTGTCGGTCGGGCGTTCCGATTGCGGCACGCCAAATCCGGCTATGCCAGTTGGGGAGCCAATTCCGGCGTGGGCAATTTGATGGCCTGGCATTCTTTGCCGCTAAGCACGTAGCTTATCCAGTTGGAGAAACTGTATTTTTCACGAATCTCCTGCGGGATGGGCATATACGGTGCGCGTAAGAAAGCCGCTATATCCGACTGGTTTCGGCCGTCCCACACGAAGATATTATTGGGATGGTAGAAATCGTAGCCCCGCACGTCTGGATTCGTCGTTATTAGCTTTTTTTCAAACCCAATGGCTTCGAAGGTGCGGAATGAAAGGCCTTTGTGCACATGGTTGGACACGTCGATGAGCACCTTGGTGTTGTACGCAAAATGTAGGTTTTGCGCATAAGTCAGCAAATTGTGCGTGGTGTCGAGTTGCCTGAATTTGCGGGGGTCAGAGCCACGGTAGCAAATATGGTGTTTGACGTTGAGCCCCAAGGATTGCAGCGTGGTCAGGATATCCTCCACCTCTGCGGCGCGGTCGCGGATATAGGTGCCGAGGTAATACACATCCGAACGGCTGTCAGGGTCGTAGTGAGGCTGGAACGATTCGGTGTAAAAATTGGTGATGGGGCGCACATTGGCGTGAGCAGCGATGTCGCTCGGATCGAACACGAAGAATTCGTCAAACCAATCGATATATTTTTTCACGGCCGGAAAACGCCGAAGTCCGTCCCACTGGTATGCGCACACATTATAGGCTATTCGCTTAATTTTGTTAACGACTTGCTCACTGTATTGGTCGGGCCTGATCAAAAGGGCATAGTCTGCAAAAGCGACGTCTTCTAGGCGCTTCATCGTAATTTCTTCGACATGTTTGGTGCAAAGCCGCTGCTTATAGTCGCGCTGGCCCAAGAAGTTCTTATGGAAGAAACTCTCCAGCCGCTGGAAGATATTCTTGTATTTGAAACCGGCCCGGCTGTAGGATATGCTCACCACGTTAAAGCCCAAGTGCCGCAATTCCTGCTCGATGATTCCTGAAAAATTAAAGTCTGTAGGCGCGCCTAAAACAATCGTTTTTCCCTCGAAATTCTGTATCATGTTGGATCCGTTTTATTCGTTCAGCAAGGAGTTAATTCAGCAGTTTAACGAGATGCCTCATCAATTCGCTACACTTGAGTACCGGAAACGCTCCAACAAACACGCCAAAAATTAAATATCCTGAAAAAACATTCATCGGGAGTAGCCTGCAGCAACATACGGTGCTATTGGTTGTCAGTGGGTTAGGGCTGGTTCGTTGGCACCGTAGGGCGATCCGCTGTTCTAACGGTCGTCTCTATACTGCTGGGCGTAATATTGCTGATACTGTCCGGAAGTGACCCCTGCCAGCCACGCTTGGTTGCCCAGGTACCAGTCGACCGTTTTTTCCAACCCTTCCTCAAACTGTAGGCTGGGCTCCCAGCCCAGGTCGTTTTGGAGCTTGGACGCGTCGATGGCGTAGCGTAGGTCGTGCCCGGCACGGTCGGTGACGAAGGCGATGAGTTTTTCGGATTCGCCCACTGCACGCCCCAGCTTGCGGTCCATGATACGGCACAGCAAACGGATGAGGTCGATGTTGGTCCACTCGTTGTGCCCGCCGATGTTGTAGGTCTGGCCGCTTTCGGACCGGTGAAAAATCAGGTCGATGGCCCGCGCGTGGTCCTCTACCCACAGCCAGTCGCGCACGTTCTCGCCTTTGCCATAGATCGGCACCGGCTTGTTGTGCTGTATATTATTGATCGCAAGCGGAATGAGCTTTTCCGGAAAATGGTGAGAACCGTAATTGTTTGAGCAGTTGGAAATAACGACATCCAGCCCGTAGGTGTCATGGTAGGCCCGCACGAAGTGGTCTGACGACGCTTTGGACGCCGAGTAGGGCGAGTGCGGATCGTATCGGGTTTCCTCGGTAAACATGCCCGTATCGCCCAGGGCGCCGTACACCTCATCGGTGGACACGTGATAAAAGCGTTTGGTGTCGTACTGTCCCGCCCAGTATTCCCGTGCGGCGTTGAGCAGGTTGACCGTGCCCACGACGTTGGTCATCACAAATTCAGTAGGATTGCTGATGGAGCGGTCCACATGCGATTCTGCCGCCAGGTGAATGACCGCATCGGGTTGTTCAGCAGCAAATAGGGTATTGATAAATCCCCCATCGGTAATATCGCCTTTGACGAACTGATAATTGGGCTTGTCCTCAATGTCTTTGAGGTTTTCCAAGTTGCCCGCATAAGTCAGCTTATCTAAGTTGATAATGCGGTAGTGGGGATAGGTGTTGACAAAACGCCTGACAACATGCGATCCGATAAACCCCGCACCACCCGTGATAATGATCTTTCTCATTTAGTCTATTTCTTTGGGCAGGCCCAATGCCTGCATATATGACGCCATGCCTGAGCCATGGGCAAAGGCCAGTGCCGTATTTAACTCGTCCCGAAACTCGAACTGCAAGTCCTCATGCAACTTCGCATATTTGCCTAGGATATATTTGAGCCGCCCGCTTTGGTACTCCAGCAACTTGCGGTTCTGCCCATAAGGCGAGGCCCCGAACAAGCGTCCAAAATGCAAAAAACTTTGCGATACCAGAAACAGCCGAAGGTGTACATCGCTCATTTTGTCTTTCGTGATGGTGACATGTTCATTGATGATGCCGCTGGCGTACCGCAACTCGCCCGCCAGCAGGTGCGCGTTGCGGTGTTCATTAACGGGGCGGATATAACCACGGAGCCGCTCGAATAATTGTTCGAGTTGGCGATGTACCGAAGCGATTCGCTCTTCCAGGTCGGTTTCGTCCTCCAGGAGCTGGAACCGCAGCTGCTTCATCAGCATCCGGTCTTTGCCTACCAGCCGCACCAGCAATTTTTCCTTCTCGTTGGGCGGAAGAGAAAGCACGGCTTTTTTGAGTTCGGGATCCTTATGGAGCGACATGTTTTACTCCGACGCTAAAGGGTTGTCTTGGAGGTATTGTTCCCATTGCCAGGCCGAGCGCATCATTTCCTCGATGCCGCGTTCGGCTTTCCAGCCCAGTTGCGCGGCAGACTTGGACACGTCGCCCCATACTTTCTCGATGTCGCCCGCCCTGCGTTCGCCGATTTGGTAATTGAGTTTGACGCCTGTGGCCGCTTCAAATGCGCGGATTACCTCCAATACCGAATTCCCCCGGCCTGTACCCACATTAAATACGTCATAGTTTCCTGCCGGATTGCCGTTCTCGAGGAGCCGGATGGCCGCCACGTGGGCTTTGGCCAAATCCACGACGTGGATATAGTCGCGTATGGCAGAGCCGTCCGGTGTATCGTAGTCGCTGCCATAGACCGTGATGGGGCCACGCTTGCCGATCGCCGATTGTGTGATGAACGGAACCAGGTTTTGGGGTACCCCGATTGGCAATTCGCCAATCAGCGCGCTGGCATGTGCGCCCACCGGGTTAAAATAGCGGAGCGAGATCATGTTGTAATTGGGGAACGCGCCGGCAGTTTCGGACAGGATCTCCTCAGCAATCTGCTTCGTGTTGCCGTAGGGCGATTCGGCCTGCTTAACGGGCGCCGCTTCCGTCACGGGGAGCACGTCGGGTTGACCGTACACCGTGCAGCTCGACGAAAAAACAAAGTTGACCGGACGCCCCGCGTAGGCGTTGAGCAGGTTGATGAGCGAATAGAAATTGTTGTGGTAGTACTTCAGCGGTTGCGCGACGGATTCGCCGACGGCCTTGTAGGCCGCGAAGTGGATGACGCCTGAAATATCAGGATGTCGCGCTACGAATTCCCTGACGAGGCGCTCGTCGGCCAGGTCAAACTGGTGGAATTCGGGCTCAATACCGGATATCCTGGCGATTTGCTTCAGCACGCCCGCCGATGAATTTGATAAATTGTCGACAATGATGGGCGTATAGCCCGCTTCTTGTAGTTCCACGACGGTGTGTGATCCGATGTAGCCAGTGCCACCTGTCACGAGTATTTTGCTCATTTATTTGTTGTTGTAATACGTAAAATCCTTGTGCTTGATTTCCTGCACAGGCAGGGACTTGAAATATTCGTACGTTATCCGCAGGCCTTCCTCCCGGCCTACTTTGGCTTCCCAGCCGAGCAGGGCTTTGGCTTTGGTCGTGTCTGGCCGGCGTTGCTTAGGGTCATCCACGGGTAGGTCGGTGTAGACCAATTTCTGGTTTGTGCCGGTAAGTTTGATGATTTCCTCGCCAAACTGCTTGATCGTTATTTCATCGGGATTGCCAATGTTTACCGGGTAGGGGTAGTCGCTGTGCAATAGCCGGAAAATACCTTCTACTTGATCATCCACATAGCAAAAGGAGCGGGTTTGGGATCCGTCGCCAAAAACGGTCAGGTCCTCGCCACGTAGGGCTTGCCCCACGAATGCCGGTAGTACGCGGCCGTCGTTGAGGCGCATGCGCGGTCCGTAGGTATTAAAAATGCGGACGATGCGGGTTTCTAAGCCGTGGAACGTGTGGTACGCCATGGTCATCGCTTCTTGGAAGCGCTTTGCCTCGTCGTACACACCACGCGGACCTACGGGATTGACATTGCCCCAATACTCTTCCGGTTGGGGGCTCACGGTGGGGTCGCCATAGACTTCGGATGTCGAGGCCACCAGAATGCGTGAGCCCTTGGCCCGGGCTAGGCCGAGTAGGTTGTGCGTGCCCAAAGAGCCTACTTTGAGCGTTTGTATGGGTATTTTGAGATAATCGATGGGGCTGGCGGGAGAGGCGAAATGGAGAATGTAATCCAATTTGCCCGGCACGAATACGAAGGTGGAAACATCATGGCGGTAAAACTCAAAGTTCTCCAGCTTAAAGAGATGTTCAATATTACGCAGATCGCCGGTGATGAGGTTGTCCATCCCGATGACGTGGTAGTCTTCCTTGATGAATCTGTCGCAGAGGTGGGATCCCAAAAATCCAGCCGCGCCAGTAATGAGAATGCGTTTTCGTGACATGTTAGTATTGTTAGGTTAAGTTAAGTGCTTCTCACGCAGAGCTGTCCGTGCGCGACTCGTATCGTGCGCCCGTGCAACAACCGAACAACGCGTCAGGACGGGCGTGTAGGCCGTTTTCGGGCAAGGCTGGCCCTGCCGAGGTAGTTGCGCGCGCTGTTTTTAGCCTGCTCGGCAAACTTACGCAAAAATGACTGCGAAATGCAAGGCCGTCGCGTAAAAAACGGAAGAAGAAAAGAGGTAACTGTTTGCGATACGTGCCTAGCTAACCGTTTCGCCACCCGCAGGTTGCATGTCGAAAAGGTGCTTTTCCGCGTGGTAGGACGAGCGCACCAGCGGACCGCTCTCTACATAGTTGAAACCCATTTCCAGGCCTATCTCTTGGTAGCGCTTGAATTGTTGGGGTGTCACCCATTCCACCACGGGGTGGTGCGCCTTGGTAGGCTGCAGGTACTGGCCCAGGGTGAGGACGTGGACGCCCGCTGCGCGAAGGTCCGTCATCGCCTCGATGACGTCGGCTTCGGTTTCGCCAAAACCCAGCATAATTCCGGATTTGGTGCGTAGGCCAGCGGCGGATATCCGGCGTAGGCATTCTAAGCTGCGGTCATATTTCGCTTGGATACGTACTTCGCGGGTCAGGCGGCGTACGGTTTCCAGGTTGTGGGACACGACTTCGGGTCGCACCGCAATCACGCGATCGAGGTTTTCCCATTGCCCTTTGAAGTCAGGAATCAATGTTTCGAGGGTCGTGCCGGGGCTCTCCCGCCGAATAGCGTTGACTGTCTCCGCCCAGATGATTGACCCACCGTCTTTCAGGTCGTCGCGGTCCACGGACGTAATCACGCAGTGCTTTACTTCCATCAATTTCACGGAATGGGCTACGCGCGCAGGTTCGTCCCAGTCCACCGCGAGCGGCCGGCCGGTGGCTACGGCGCAAAACGAGCAGGAACGGGTGCAGATATTACCCAAAATCATGAACGTAGCGGTGCCCGCACCCCAGCATTCGCCCATATTCGGGCAGTTGCCACTCTCGCAGATCGTATGGAGCCGATGCTCGTCTACAAGACTGCGGACATGCCTGTACTCTTTTCCTACGGGCAATTTGACACGAAGCCAGTCGGGCTTGCGCTGCATCTGGTTGGCGGGAATAACCGGTAGTTCAATCATACGACAAAGTTAGGGATTAATATTCAAACTTGGGCGGTGGGGTTTGTTAGGTGAATATCAAAATATGGAGAGGAGCTGGTGTTTTTCGGCGAAATACGTGCACGCCGAAGGGCTGCGCCGTTCATCGCGTATTCGTTACATGACGCGCTGTCGGCCTGTTGGTTATGCGCCGGATATTACCTATTTTTGTTAAGTTACAGCTCAAACCGGCCATGCTATGAGATACGTACACCTAGTTTTTCTTTGGCAAATCGTTAGTATACTGTTTTTTCTGCCGCGCTTGGTATTGGCCCAGTCGGAAATTTCCCTCATTCCCAAGCCCAACCAGATGACCGTAGCGGACGGGACGTACGTTATTCCCAGCATCACGGATGTGCACGTTTCGGAGGAATTTGTCGGCATGGCGGGAATTTTTGCGCAATTGCCCGGGGTAGACTCGGTTAACGTCATACGTATCCGCAACATCAAGCGAATCCCCGACGAAGGCGTCCGGATTATTAAGGCCCACGCGGCGCACCCGGTAGCTCAGGGTGCTTATCGCCTGAAGATTGATTCCACCGGCATCCAGCTTGTCGGCCACGATGAGCAGGCCATTGTGAGCGGGTTTATGACGCTGTTGCAGTTGTCCTACCTGCAGGATTTTTATAATGTCATCCCACGAGTCACTATTGAAGACAAGCCAGCTTACGGCTACCGAGGAATGCATTTGGATGTATCCCGGCACTTCTTTCCCATTTCTTTTCTAAAAAAATATATCGACCTAATGGCGATATACCAGTATAACCACTTCCATTGGCACTTGACAGACGATGGCGGCTGGCGTTTGCAAATCCACCAATATCCCGAGTTAACCCAGCAAGCAGCCTGGCGCACGCACAATGCCTGGGCCGATTGGAAAGCCAATGGCCGCCGCTACGTGCAGGCGGGCCACCCCAACGCGCACGGCGGCTATTACACCCAGCAAGAAGTGCGCGAACTGGTGGAATATGCGCAAGGAAAGGGCATTGCCATCATCCCTGAGATCGATATGCCAGGCCATTCCGACGCCGTATTGGCCGTGTATCCCGAATTGAGTTGCACAGGCCATGCCCATCACCATGCCGAGTTTTGCGCAGGCAATGAGCAAACCTATACGTTCCTTACCCATGTGCTTGACGAAGTAATCGAGCTTTTCCCTTCCCCCTATATCCACATCGGAGGCGACGAAGTGGACAAAGCCAGCTGGAAAGCCTGTAGCAAATGCCAGGCGCTGAAGGACTCGCTCGGACTGGAGGACGAAGCACAGTTGCAAAGCCACTTCATCAAGCGCATAGACGCGCATCTCAAATCCAAAGGGAGAAAGTTGATCGGCTGGGACGAGATCATGGAGGGTGGCTTGCCCGAAGGCGCTACCGTGATGAGCTGGCGGGGGCAAACCCAAGGCGCGGACGCGGCTAGCGCGGGGCACAATGTGATCATGACGCCACAATCCCACCTGTACTTTGATCATTACCAAAGCGATCCGCGCACGCAGCCTCACGCCATCGGCGGGTTTACGACGCTGGAGCAGGTTTATGCATACAACCCACGGGCGGGAGTAGCCGGCGACAAGGCGCAGCATGTGTTGGGCGCGCAGGGCAACGTGTGGACGGAATACATGCCAACGTCGGCGCAAGTGGAATACATGGCCTTCCCCCGGGCGCTCGCCTTGTCTGAAGTATTGTGGACCAATGGGGATAAGAAGGATTTTGAAGATTTCCGAACCCGTTTGCAGGCGCATTACCGGTTGTTGCAGCGCCTGAACGTAAATTATTACCGGCCTTCGTTTGATGCACGGATCCGTGTACAGTACAATCCGAAAAGCCATAGTAATACCGTTTCCATCGTGTCTGAGCAGTATGTACCCAGCATCCGTTATACGGTAGACGGCACCAACCCGACGGCAACCTCTCCGCTATACAGCAAGTCTTTTGATCTGGCCACCAGCACGGTCATCAAAGCAGCCCATTTTATGGATTCGGTGCAGGTGGGGCCTATCGATTCCGCCATCGTAGACCTCCACAAAGCAATCGGCAAGAAGGTGACATACCACACGCCGTGGGACACGTATGCAGCCCAGTCGGAAGCGACGTTGACCAACGGGCAAAAAGGAGGCTTGCGCTATGGCGACGGGCAATGGCAAGGGTTTCTGGGCGATTTTGACGTTGTCATCGACTTTGAAAGGCGTGAGCAGATCAGCCAGGTGGCCATTCGTTTTTTGCAAGAAGCCGGCTCCGGCACCTTTTTGCCCGAAGGAGTCAAAATCTTATTATCGGACAATGGTACCAACTTCCGGGAGGTAGCCACCATCGGGCACCATATTTCGCCCGACGATGCGCCGTTGGTCTTCCACCGGTTTGAGGAAACGTTCGATGCGCCCGTTGCCGCGCGTTATTTGCGGATTACTGCGCCGCGTGCCCGTCCCGGCTTCCTGTTTGCGGACGAGGTCGTGGTGTACTAGCCCTGTTGCCGATTTGGGGTAGGCGCTAAAAGATCTGGCTGGCGATTTGTTTTGTCGGCCCTGGGCTGCCCATCGTGTAGAAGTGCAGCACGGGTGCGCCCATCTCCATCAGTTCCTTGCATTGCTGTACCATCCACTCGATGCCCACCTGCTTCACAGCTTCGGAAGACGTACAGGCTGACACGGCTTCGCTCAGCTCCAGGGGGATGTCAATGTGAAATATTTTAGGCAGTGAAATAAGCTGCCGCGCCGAGGTGATCGGCTTCAGGCCAGGAATAATGGGCACGTTGATGCCGTTTGCCCGGCATTGCTCGACGAATGCCTTGTATTTGCTGTTGTCAAAAAACATCTGCGTGACAATGAAGTCGGCGCCCATGTCGATTTTTTTCTTCAAGTATTTGAAGTCGGTTTGGAAGTTCGGGCTTTCGAAATGCTTCTCCGGATAGCCCGCCACACCGATACAGAAGTCCGTTTTCGCACAGCTTTCGGTGTCTTCGTGCAGGTACTGTCCGTTGTTCATGTCCTTGACGTGTGCCAGCAGGTCCGTCGCATACGTGTGGCCGCCGGGCGTGGGCACAAAGTCGGCATCGGCTTTCCGGGCATCCCCGCGGAGGGCCAGCACGTTGTCGATGCCGAGGAAGTTAAGGTCGATCAATGCGTTCTCGGTTTCCTCTTTCGTAAACCCCCCGCAAATGAGATGCGGTACCGCGTCTACCTTGTACTTGTTCATAATCGCGGCGCAGATCGCGACCGTACCAGGCCGCTTGCGATAGGCCACGCGCTCCAGCAGGCCATTGGGGCGTTGCTTGTAGATGTAGTCCTCCCGGTGATAGGTCACGTCGATAAAGGGTGGCTGAAACTCCATGAGCGCATCGATGGTGCTGTAGATGTTGTCGATGCTTTGCCCCTTGACAGGGGGCAGCAGTTCAAAGGAAAATAAGGTCTTGCCGTTCGCACGCCGGATATGTTCGGTAATTTTCATCGTTCTTTTCTCGTAAGGTCACTTGATTGAGGGGCGGGGAAGGGCAGGCGAAGGCCGTTCGGACTTATCTTTTCCGCCTGCTGGCGGATAGAACGTAGCACCTTGTCAGTCGGACAGGTTGCTAAGGCTTCTTCGGGTCTACTCCCTCTGCCTTTCTCAATAAGCGGACACAAATATCGATAATAGTTTAGTGATTTACAAGCATCGCGTTTTTAGGCCAGGGTCAACGCATTAAAATAGAAAAATGTCG
>CAYUIZ010000017.1:17676-37689 GCA_964444885.1 uncultured Sphingobacteriaceae bacterium
TTACAAGCATCGCGTTTTTAGGCCAGGGTCAACGCATTAAAATAGAAAAATGTCGTCATCGCGAGCTAGCGCGTCAGGAAGCGGGTTGGAGCGAAGCCTGCCTGGCCGGTCGGCAGGCTTCGGCTCACACGGCCCAACATAGTCTCGCCTGCCTGCAGGCAGGCAACACCGATTATTTTTAAATGTGTTGGCCCCGGTTTTTAGCCACCCCGGCCCGGATAATGATCTCCTCGCGCATCAGCACCTGCCCTGCGTGTCCGCTGGTTTCGTGGGTTCCGACCGCTACCTGGTCGATGATGAAGCCGTTTTCCTCCAATAACTGCCTGGCCTCTTCTTCCGAATACAGCTGGAATCCGTAGGGAGAGAACGGCATTTTTTCCATGAACGCCTTGCTGGCGATGGCGAGGCAGCATATGCCCGCCGGGCGGAGTACCCGACGGATTTCGGATAGTTGCTGCTTCGGGTTTTTCCAGAAATACAGGGTGTTGACTGTCATTACCTTGTCGAATGCCTCGGCGGGGAAGGGTAGATTTTCGCCGTCGACTACCCTAAAATCCAGTATGCCGGCATCGATCGCGTGGCGATGCATGCGCGAGGCCTCCTCCACCATCGTTTCGGAAATATCAGCTCCGGTGTACCGCACATCCCGGGCTTTTGCGGTGGCGTAGGTTGCCAACGCGCCGTTGCCCGGCCCGATTTCCAAAATCGCATCACCATCGGCGATGCCAAGCAGGTCGATGGTGCGACGGGTCATGCCGCCGTTGCTCCGGTTCATATTTTGGGCTACGGCGATGCCCGTATCGCCACGGGGATGAGCCAGGTGCGCGGCCACCTCCTTGAAATCGAGCGGCCTGTCCATAGGTTATCGCTTGTCAAGGCTGTATCTGCCCGGCCCCAGAAGCGCCAGCCCGAGGAACACAACGCCGACCTCAATCGGGTGTGCGGCACCAAATAACCCGGCTCCAGTGGCTGATTGGAACATGGCGGCTACCAGCATGATGAAGGCCAGGACCAGTGCGGTGGGTCGAAACAGTAATCCCAAGGCGATGAAAAAGCCACCGATAATCTCGGCGAGTGCGGCGGCGAGGCCCCAATACATGGCGAGGAAGTCCAGCCCTATATTGGCCATGGCACTGCCCACGGCTTCCCAGCGCTCTGGTCCGCCTTTGAGTTTGGGCCAGCCGTGCACAATGATAAACATGATGCCCAGACCTAGCCGGATAATCAGCAAGCCCGTATTTTTAAATTTTCCTAATCCTGCTAATGCCGCCATAACGATTCATTGACTCAAGTGGTGCCCGAGCCCCCTGTCTTCTCCAACGTTGGAAGCGAAAAAACACGGGCGCTCAAAAATTTCCCCCAAATTGGTTTATCTTTGGCAAAAATGCAAGCGACGGGACATTTTCCCGTTAATAAACTCAGATACATACCACGAATATTTTGGACACGACTGCTTTCAAACGATATACGATCACTTCCGCGCTTCCTTATGCGAACGGCCCCTTGCACATTGGCCATCTCGCCGGGGCTTACATCCCGGCGGATACATTTGTGCGCTATCTGCGGCTGATAAAAAAAGACGTGGTGTATGTGTGTGGGTCTGACGAGCACGGAGCAGCCATCACCATAAAGGCCAAAACCGAAGGCACCACGCCCCGCGACATCATCGATAAATACCACGAGCGCATTAAAACCAGCTTTGAGGAGTTTGGGATATCCTTCGATATCTACCACCGGACCTCAGAACAGATACACCACGAGCTGTCGCAGGATTTCTTCCTCAACCTGTACGAAAAAGGGGAGTTTATCGAGAAATTTTCGGAACAATACTACGACGAGGAATACCAGCAGTTTCTAGCCGACCGCTATATCGTGGGCACGTGTCCGAATTGCAAAAGCGAAGGCGCATACGGCGACCAATGTGAAAAATGCGGTACGTCGCTCAGTCCGACGGACCTGATCAACCCCATGTCCACGCTTAGCGGCAAGGCGCCGGTCCTGCGCGAAACCAAGCATTGGTACCTGCCCCTCGACAAATACCAGCCTTGGCTGGAGCAATGGCTCATCGAAGGCAAGAAGAATACCCTGAAATCCAATGTGTTTGGACAATGCCGGTCTTGGCTTAAGTCGGGGTTGCAACCCCGCTCGATGACGCGTGATCTCGACTGGGGGGTTGACGTGCCCTTAGGCGAGGCCGAAGGCAAGAAACTGTATGTGTGGCTCGATGCGCCCATCGGCTATATCTCGGCCACCAAGCAGTGGGCGCTGGATACGGGTAATGACTGGGAGAAATACTGGAAGAAGCACCAAGACCCCAAGGATGACGCTTGTTTAATCCACTTCATTGGCAAGGACAACATCGTGTTCCACTGCATCATATTTCCCGCTATTCTGCATGCACATGGGGAGTATATCCTGCCGGAAAATATCCCCGCCAATGAATTTCTGAACTTAGAGGGCGACAAGCTGTCTACATCGCGCAACCATGCCGTGTGGCTGCACGAATACCTGGAGGAGTTCCCTGGTAAGCAGGACGAATTGCGCTATGTGCTGACGTCGATTCTGCCCGAAACCTCGGACAGCGAATTCACGTGGAAGGATTTTCAGGCTCGCATCAACAATGAGCTGGTCGCGATTTTTGGTAACTTTATAAATCGCGTCATGGTGCTGTCGCACAAGTACTTCGACGGCAAGGTTATGCCCGCGGAAAACCTCACGGATACGGATAAATTCATCTTTACGGAGCTGGCCCGTTATCCCAAGCATATTGCGGGTTCCATCGAGCAATACCGCTTCCGCGAAGCGTTGGCGCAGTTCATGAATGTGGCCCGCCTGGGCAATAAGTATCTGGCGGATGCGGAACCCTGGAAACTGATCAAAACCGACGAGGAGCGCGTAAAGACGGTACTCAACGTCTGCCTGCAAATTGCGGGAAACATCGCGTTGATGGCGCAGCCGTTCTTGCCGAACACGGCGAAGAAGCTAGCGGAAATGTTGCGGCTGGATACGGTGGACTGGGATTCGTTGGGCCGGAGCGAGTTGCTCGCCGTGGGCCATCAGCTGGGTGAAGCGCAACTACTTTTTGAGAAAATTACCGATGAGCAGGTTGCCCAGCAATTGGAGAAACTGTCTCAAGCCAAGGCTGCGGCAACGAAGCCCGCAGCATCCTTGGCACCGGCCAAGGAGTCTGTCTCGTTTGACGACTTCGTTAAGCTGGATATACGCACTGGAATCATTCTGGAGGCAGAGAAGGTGGCCAAAACCAAGAAGCTGCTGAAGCTGAAAATTGATACGGGTATCGACCAGCGTACGGTCGTGTCGGGCATCGCCGAATATTTTGCCCCCGAGGATATTGTTGGCAGGCAGGTGTCTATCTTGGTCAACCTAGAACCGCGCGAAATCCGTGGGATTCCCTCGCAAGGGATGATCCTGATGAGCGAAGATGCAGACGGACGGTTGGACTTCGTAGCGCCGCAAACCCCCTTCGGACCCGGCAGCGTAATACGGTAGGCGCTGTCTGGTCAGCTTTGGGACGGTGCGGGTGGTACGTCAGCTGCCGGCGTTCCTTCGTCGGCGGCCGTATCGGGCCGGTCGCTGTGCAACACGTGTGTGTCTTCATCATACATGCCCTCAATTTCGTCCAATACGGTGCCTTTCCATTTCGGGGTGCCGATCAGGTAGGCCGAACGTGCAATCAGGTGGGCCGCTACGGGAGCTGTCAGAATCAGGAAGAAAACAATCGCAAGCGCTTTGGTGGTCACTGACACCTGGGGGAAAACGATGGCGCAACAGGTAAGCATAAACCCATTGCCCAGCGTAGCCGCCTTGACGGTCACTGACAGCCGCAGGTAGAAATCGGGCATCCGCACGATGCCAATGGATGCGATCAGTATGAATACCGCCCCGATGGTGCAGAGGACGGCTACGAGAATGTTAATCATCTTTTTCTTTCCTTTCTAAATAATACGAGAAGGCAATCGTCCCTAAAAACGCGATGAGTGCTAATATAAGCGCCACATCCAGGAAGGTGAATTGCTGCGTGCTGATGGAATACACCGTGATGATGCCGATACCGATGGTAATCAGCAGGTCGAGTGCGATGACCCGGTCGACGACTTGCGGCCCCTTGTATAGGCGGATAAAGACAAGCACGAGCGATACCAGCAAAATCGGTAAAATAACGAAATCAATATATTGGCTCAGTGTCATCTCAATACGTCTGTTAACCGTTTTTCTAAACTGTTTTCTATCTGCCGGATAAACCGGTCCCTATCCCGTAGGTACATTACGTGGATGTAAATAACCCGTTTGTCCTTGCTCACGTCAATCACGAGCGTGCCCGGCGTCAGGGAAATCATCGTGGCCAGCATGTTGATTTCGACGTCGGTATGTACGTTCATTCGATATTTGACAATGCCCGGCTTCATGAAGTAATTGGGGGTCACCACGTCGTAGGCCACTTGTAGGTTAGCTTTGAGCATTTCCCAAAGGAAATAGAACACAAAGCCGATCACCTTGGGCACCCGGTTGAAATACCGTTTGTCCCCTTCGTCGTGGTTCATCAGCCAAAGGATGAAGAAACCCAGCAGGAAACCTAAGTAGAAGTTGGCGAAAAAAAGATCCCCCGTCAGCGCTACCCATGTAAAGGATAGCAGGAGATTCATCAAAAAGTTCTTTACCATGTTGCCTCCCTTTTCTTAATTGCTCCGTCCTAAAACTGCTTCCAAATATGGGCTGGTGTCCATCATCTCTGCGGCAATATGCTGGGTGACGCGGATAATGTTTTCGGCGCCAAATCCAATGTATAGCGATACGCATGCCAGCATGACAACTGGAATGACCAACAGGTTTTTCCGGGCACGCGGTGAGTCCTTAAAGGTATCTTCGATAGCCTCCGGTGTCGGCGGACTCTTCCAAAAAACGTCTGTCCACAACTTGGCAATGACATATAGCGTGACAAAGCTGCCGATGAGCACGGCGGCAATGTAAATGTAATTATTTTCGATCAGGCTTCCTTCAATGAGGTACACCTTGGCCCAAAAGCCTGACAAGGGGGGTATTCCCGCCAAGGAAAAAAGGACGACTGCCATGAGCAGGGACAGTTTGGGGTAGTCGGCATATAGCCCTCCCAGTTTGTCCATATTCATCGTGCCGCGCAGGTCGCGGATCAGCCCTGCCACGAGAAACAAATTGGTCTTGACAATCACATCGTGGAACAGGTAGAACAAAGCGCCGACCAGCACGACCTCCGTAAATACACCTAGGCTACCGACCATGAAGCCAATGTGACAGACAATCATGTATGAAAAAAGGCGCCGGATGTTTCGCTTGATAAGCAAGCCGAAGCATCCCGTCAGGATGGTCATTACCCCGATACCGATAAAGACGATTTTGATGAAATCGTCGGGCACGAATACCAGCGTGAAGATACGGAACAACGCGTAGATGCCCACTTTGGTAAGCAAGCCGCCAAAGACCGCAGCCACAGCGGATGGCGGGGTGTGGTATGACGAGGGCAACCAAAAGTAAAGGGGGAATACCGCCGACTTGATTCCGAAGCCCACGATGAGAAAGACAGCCGCGATATCCAGTAGGTTGCGATTTTCGGTGGCGGCCACTTTAAGGGACAGGTCGGCCAAATTCAGCGTGCCGGTCAGCCCGTATAGGATGGCAATCCCCGTCAAAAACAGCATAGACGCCAAGATGTTCATGGCCATATACTTGACTGCGCCTTCGATTTGCGCACGTCGCCCACCGAGGGTCATCAGTACAAAAGACGAGATGATGATCACCTCGAAAAACACGTAGAGGTTAAAGATATCGCCGGTCAGAAAGGCGCCGTTGAGCCCCAGCAACAGGAAGTGCAGGATGGGAAAGTAGCCGTACATGATCCTGGCGCGTGCGATGCCCGCCGCCGAGAACATGGAGACGGCTAGCCCCGCAAAGCCCGTCAGCAACACCATCATGCTGGAAAATACGTCAGCGACGAAAACGATTCCGAAAGGGGCAGGCCAACTCGCGGTATTGATAGTTTGGATCCCTTCGCGCCACACCTGCACAAAAAGCCCGATGGAAAGCAAGAGCACCACAATGCTGCCCCCGACGCTGATAACACGCTGGGCGACCGGTTTGCGCCAAAAAAGGAGCAAAAGGATCGCTGTGAACAATTGGCCCAGTATGGGCAGCATGATAAAATTCTCCGTCATAAATCTTCTTCTTCGGGGGTGTTCAAGTCGTCCAAATCATCCGAGTTGACGAGCGCATATACACGTTTCAGCAAAACAATGGCAAAGGACTGGAGTCCGAAGCTAATGACAATCGCTGTTAGGATCAGGGCCTGCGGGATAGGGTCGGCGTAAATATCGGTGAATACGCGCGACACCTGGTCAATCACCGGGGGCTTGCCTTTGGTGATGCGTCCCAACAGAAAAATCAGCAGGTTGGCCCCATTGCCCAACAGCATGATGCCAATGATCAGTTTCACCATGCTCCGGCGCAGCAGCATGTAAACGCCCGCGCCATACAGCACCCCAATCAATATGATGAACAATATCTCCATATACTTAGTCGCTATACTGTGCTATTGTGAGCAGGATGGTCAGCACTACACCGATGACCACCACATATACGCCCAAATCAAAAAACAAAGACGAACCAATCAAACCGATAATGGGCACCGGTTGGTCAAACCACAAGCCCGTCATCACGGGCTCGCCGATGAGCATCGGTGCGGCCATGCTCATCGCCGCGATGGCCAGCCCAATCGGGATAAGCGTGCCCGGATGACGGCGCAACAGCCTCATCGTATGGTCGCTGCCGTTGGTAAATTTGTCGAGGACGAAGGCGATGGACGCCACCAACCCGCCTACGAATCCGCCGCCGGGGTGGTAATGCCCGCGCAGCAGCACGAATATCGAAAATAGCAGGAGAATCGGCAGCAAATAGCGCGAGGCCGTCTGTAATATCACACTCTTCATATCATCGTTTCCATGTAAATCTATTCTTTTTCGGTCGCTTTCAGGCGCAGTTTGAGCAAGCTGAATACGCCAATAGCGGCGATGCTGAGCACGACGATCTCGAACATCGTATCCATACCCCTAAAATCCACTAATATCACGTTCACGACGTTCTTGCCTTTGGCCAGCAAGTAGGCATTGTCGCCGTAATAGTCGCTTATTTCGCTGTTTTTCGGCACGGCCAGTACCTGCGCGGCGATCAATGCGATGATGATGCCGAAAACCGTTGCCACGATGGTGTCGCGGAGCTTGACCTTCGGATTAGCAAAGTTGAGGTAGGGCGGCAGGCGGAACAAAACCAACACAAATAGAACGACCGTTAGTGTATCAATCGTAAACTGGGTCATGGCCAGGTCAGGTGCGCTGTAAAACAGGAACAACAAACAGATGCTCAACCCCATGCCACTAAGCGCGACTACCGAAGTCATGCGCGATGGTGTCAATATCGCCAAGAATACAGCGCCGATTAAGATGGCGCCGACCGCTACTTCATAAAACCTGACCGGCGACAGGGAAGCCAGGTCAATGTAGACGTTTCCGCCGACCAGCAGTTTGTAGCCCAACAGCAGGATGGTGAACGAAATAATAGCAAGCAAGTACAGGCGAAGGTACCCGCTGTGGAGCTTGTTGGTGTATCGGCTGGATAGCCGTAGCACGAAGCGGGAAAACTGACCGAAAAGGTGCTCCGGCGCCAATCGCTCAAATCGTTGCATGAATTTGATGCGCGTGGGGCTTGGTTTCATCGCCACATAAAGCAAGGAACCGGCGACGAGGGTGACCGCGCTCAGCAACAGGACGAGGTTGAATCCATGCCATATCTTCAGTGGCGATGTGATGGGTTCGCCGGCCATGGACGCCGCAGCAGGGTTAAGCAGGGAAGCGTCTGCCAGCGAGGGAAAGCAGCCAAAAACAAGGCCTAACACGGCAAGCAAAAGGGGCGGTACCCACATCGTTGCCTGCGGCAAATGTACGTTCGACAGGCGTTCGGGCAACGTGCCCGCAAAAGGCTTGATACCAGCAACAAAACCTGCGTAGAGCAGCAGGATATTGGTCACCAAAGCGACACCCGTCAGCGCGAGGCCCCAGTTGCCACCTTCATGCAGGGTGGATTCATAAATTAGGTCCTTGCCAATGAAACCGAACGTAAACGGCAGTCCCGCACTGGACAAGGCGGCAAACAGGCCGGCGACCGCCAAGGGAAACATCACCTTTCGCAAGCCGGCGAGCCATGTCACATCCCGCGAACCGGTTTCGTGATCAATGACGCCCGTGATTAAAAAGAGGGACGCCTTATATAAGGCGTGCACCAGGATGAATACGCTCGCCGCCATCAGGGATTGCGGTGTGCCGATGCCGATCAGGAAGACCAGTATGCCCAGCGCGGCAATCGTAGAATACGCGAGTACGCCCTTCAGGTCAGTGCGGAACAACGAATGGAATGCGGCGTACAGCATCGTGATGCCTCCGACAATGACCAAGGGATAGGTCCAGAAATCCGTGCCGCCTAAAACCGGGAACATCCGGGCCAGCAGGTAGACGCCGGCCTTCACCATCGTTGCCGAATGGAGATAGGCGGACACCGGCGTTGGCGCCTTCATGGCGCCGGGCAGCCAGAAATGGAAAGGGAACTGGGCCGACTTCGTAAACGCACCCGCAAAAAGAAAAGCGACCATCCAGCCATACAGCACGTGGTTTTTCAGCAGTTCGCTCTGTGAAATCATGTCCTGAATGGAGAAGCTTCCCGAATAGCGTGCCATCGTTACCACCGATGCCAAGAGTAGGAACCCGCCCCCACCCGTGATGGTCAGGGCTACGAGCGAACTGCGTCTGGAGGCGGCGTTATCATTATTAAATCCGATGAGAAAAAACGAACTGATACTCGTCAGCTCCCAGAATACGAATAAAAGCAGGACGTTGTCGGCCAGCACCAGGCCCAGCATGGCGGCCATGAACATGCTTAAATACGCGTAGAAGCGATCGATATAGTGATGTCCTTTGAGGTAGGATGATGCATAGAGAAAGACCAGCGAACCGATACCGGTAATCAGCAAACTGAATAGCAAGGATAAGCCGTCCAGGTGGAAATCAAAGTTCACTCCCAGTGACGGTACCCAATCGTAATGCACAGAAACCGTGTTTCCTTGGCTGATAGCTGGAAGGTAACTGGCAAAATAGGCAAACAATACGATGGGTAAAAGGGAAATGAGGATGGAAAGCCGGCCTTTGACGAAGCGGCCAAAAGGCACTAATAAAAGAGATAATACAAAACCAGAGAGTACAGCTATAAGCATCTACATAACCTTTATATCGTGTGTGGAAATGCCACTAAATTATGCAAAATCTAAGAAACGGCAATAGTTTTTGTGCGTTAGCCCGAAAATTGCCCGTAGTGCGGTGATGCAGGACGGGGCAGGACACGCTTGTGGCGCGGTGCGCATAAATCGTTTTCGGATTTGGCAAAAAAGGCTAGCTTTGTGAGTCTGAATGGTAGTTATATTCCTTTAATCAACCCACTTACATGAAAGCATCACGGAGAATTTCGAGATTTTTGCTGCTGACGATTTGTGTTTTGTTCGTCTCGCAAAGCCGCGCCCAAGAGGCCGCTTACCAAGCCCCCGCATTGACCGAAGAGGGAGCCTGGTCGATGGTATTGATACCCGACCCTCAGACCTATGTTAAATTTGAGCGCAATCAGGGGATCCTCGAATTAATGATGGGTTGGATCAGCGAACAGATATCGCCGCTCAATATACAGATGGTATTGTGTACGGGCGATCTAGTGGAGCATAACGACTGGCTCAATCCCGTAGCGCGCGAGGCCAACCAGTCCGGCAAGGAGCAATGGGAGGCTGTGGCGCGCGCATTTGACCGCCTCGATGGCAAGGTGCCCTACGTGGCGGCCACGGGCAATCACGACTATGGTGTCAAAAACGTCGAGTACCGCCGCACAAACTACAATCAGTATTTCCCTGTCGACAAAAATCCCTTATCGCAACGCTTGCTGCGCGATGCCGGCGAGGACGCGCAGGGCTACCCGTCGTTGACCAATGCTACCTATGAGTTCCAGTCGCCGCAAGGCAAGGCCTTTTTAGTGATGGTGCTGGAGTTCGCGCCACGCGATACCGTGCTGCGGTGGGCACTGAAAACCATCAACCAGGAAAAATACGCGGATCATACGGTGATTCTGCTGACCCACTCGTACCTCAACTCAGACAGTGAGCATATCGTCAAAGAAGGCTATCCCATCACCGATGGCAATTATGGGGCGGCCGTATGGGAGAAACTCGTCAAGCCTTCCACCAATATCGAGCTTGTACTTTCGGGACATATTGGCCGGCCCGATGATCCGCTCGGGCATCTCGGTTTCCGTACCGATACGAACGCGGGCGGGCGGACGGTTAACCAAATGGTGTTCAACGCGCAGGCGCTGGGCGGCGGCTGGTTTGGCAATGGCGGGGATGGATGGATTCGCCTGCTTGAATTCTCACCAGACGGAAAAACCGTCCGTGTGAAGACCTTCTCGCCGTTTTTCGCAATTTCGCCGACCACCCGGCATTTGGCGTGGCGCACGGAAGCCTACGATGAGTTCACCTTTTCATTAAGCAACTGATCCGGCGGGCCCGTGTAAGGGATTGATTGGCATGCCCTTGCTGGATGCCATCAATTTATAACCATTCTAAATAGCTGTGTTTGACACGTTTCTGACACATGGCTGGCTTGATAAGTCGTACTTTTGCCCTAGTAATTTGAAGCGAACCGTATACCATTTTGAAGAATCTTAAGGTCATAGCATTTACGCACAAGTATGTGGAGTTGAGGGATTTGGGCAATCTTGTGATCTGCAATGAAGACCTCGAGAGCCGACTTATCAACGTCAAGAACCATTTTGATATTCCGGAGATTTTCTACATTGGAACGTGTAACCGGGTAGAATTTGTGTTTTACGGCGCCCACGAACTCACCTCATCCTTCGTGAAGGAGTTCTTGGAACAGCTCAATTTCTGCGTGCCGAACGAGCGCATGGAGTCATTTTTGGATCAAGTGTCGAAATACTCGGGTCTGGATGCGTTACGTCACTTGTTTCGGATGTCCTGCTCGTTAGAGAGCTTGGTGGTAGGTGAAAAAGAGGTGCTCGCACAAGTGCGTAAGGCCTATGAGCGTTGCCGCCAGTTGGGCTTTACCGGCGATTTCCTCCGTTTGATGATGGACCGCCTGGTGAAAACATCCAAAGAGGTGTACACGCATACGCGGATTTCACGCAATCCGGTTTCCGTGGTGTCCTTGGCGTATCGCAAGCTGAAGGAGGTCAAGCTGGCTGAAGATCCGCGCATCCTCGTGATTGGCGCAGGCGAAACCAACCAAAATCTGGCAAAATACCTGAACAAACATAAATTCACCAATTTTGTCGTGTTCAACCGCACCTTGGAAAAAGCACAGGCGTTCGCGACGGAGCTCAACGGAAAAGCACTACCACTAAGCGAGCTGAGGAATTATAAAGAGGGCTTTGACGTATTGATCAGTTGTACCGGTTCGGCCGAAGCGATCATTGACGAAAAGCTGTATGCTTCGCTGCTGAATGGCGAAACCGACCGCAAGGTGATTGTGGATTTGGCCATTCCCCATGATATCGACAGCGCGGTGATCGACAACAATCCCGTACATTATATCGAGGTCGGCAGCTTGCAGGCTATTGCCAACCGCAACCTGCAGGAGCGCTACGATGAGCTGCAGCATGCTGAGGCGATTATCGAGGCGAATATTACCGAGTTTCTGCCCATGCTGAAGCAACGGCGTGTCGAATTGGCGATGCGTGAAGTGCCCGACAAAGTGAAGGAGATCCGGTCTTTTGCGCTCAACGAAGTGTTTGCCGCCGAGGTTAGCCAGCTGGACGATAACTCCCGCCTCGTACTCGAGAAGGTGATCGACTACATGGAGAAAAAATACATCAAGGTTCCCATGGTAATGGCCAAGGACATCCTCGTCAGGACCAGCCAGGCCGAGATCAATTGATCGTTTCGATCCCCACACTACGCTATTTCCCGAATACCCATACCGCTTGCCGTGCGCCTACAGCGCGAATAGGGGGGAAGCTACTGGTTTTGGCGTGATTTTTTATATTTTTAGGCGTTATTTGAATCGATTATTTTGAAACGAACGTTAATCATAGGTACCCGGGGTAGCGAGCTCGCACTATGGCAAGCCAACCACATCAAAGACAAGTTAGCGGCCATCGGCGTAGCCTCCGAGCTGAAAATCATTAAAACCCAAGGCGATATCGTGCAACACCTGCGGCTAGATAAGCTGGAGGGGAAGGGCTTCTTCACCAAAGAACTGGAAGAAGAACTTCTCAGCGGCGGTATTGATCTGGCCGTACATTCCCATAAGGACTTGCCAACGCAAAACCCCGAAGGACTGACTATCGCGGCGGTGAGCGAACGCGAGGACGCCGCAGAACTGCTGATCATCCACAAGGACTGCGTGGACGTGAAAAAACGCCTGTCGCTCAAGCACAATGCCACGGTGGGCACCTCATCGAACCGGCGCAAGGCACAATTGCAGGGTATGCGTCCCGATCTGGAGTTTGCGGACTTGCGCGGAAACGTGATCACCCGCATTGGGAAGCTACGCAACGATGATTACGACGCGATTATGCTGGCCAAGGCGGGTATATCCCGTATTGGGGTGGACTTGAGTGATTTCCACGTTGAGGAGCTGCCTCCTGTAGAAATTGTACCCGCACCCGCGCAAGGCGTGTTGGCCGTACAAATCCGCGAAGCAGACCGCGAGCTCTATGATATCCTGCAAGGGATACACGATAAGCAAGTAGCCGAGGCCATTAGCGTCGAGCGCGCAGTGCTACGGCAATTCGATGCCGGATGCCATGCGCCGTTGGGTTGTTACTGCCGCTATCAGGACGGGCAATACCAGGTATGGTCGTCTATCGCGGATACGGCCGAAGAGTTTCCCACGCGCCTGTACATGTCGTCAAACACGACCGATGGTTTGGCTGCCAAAATTGCTGCCAAATACGACAAAAACCGCAAGCTCCCCAAACAAGTCTTTATATCGCGCGACGTTAACGAAAACAGTTATTTCTACCGGGCCATGCAACAGCTGGGTATCGGTGTGGACGGCAGGTCGCTGATCCGTATTTTTCCAATTATCAATACGCTTGACCCCTATATTCTCAAGCATTTGGACTGGGTGTTTTTCACGAGCAAGAACGGCATCGAGAACTTTTTTATGTTGCAGCCCAGGCTGAGCAAGAAGACCAAGTTTGCCGTGATCGGCCGTGGCTCCGAAGAAACGCTAAAGCAGCATGGATACGTTCCTGACTTTACCGGTGAGAAGCTCGGCATCGATATGCACGGCATCGCTAAGGAGTTTGCCCGGATTGCGGACGGCACGACCGTGCTGATACCGCGCGCAAAGGAATCGCTGGAGACGATCCAGAAATCGCTGACGCCGAATACGAAGGTCGTCAACCTACCGGTTTACCAAACACGGACGGAGTCAGGCGTTTCGAAAAGCAATGCCGAAGTGCTGATCTTTACGAGTCCCAGCAACGTGGAGGCATATTTTGCCGATAATTTGGTAGACCCCGGCCAGCAAATTATCTGCATCGGCCATTCGTCAGGCAAAAAGATCGAAGAGCTTGGCTTAAGCTACCACTTGCCGTTTTCACCGGATGAGATCGGGCTGGCAGAGGCGGTATTCGCATTGGATTACGGAAATGAAGCCGGAAACACTGGCGCAAAGCAATAAAATCAGTACGCGCTCCTTCGGGCAAGCGCACGAAACATTACATACAATTCACACGCAACATGCTCCAACGTCCCAGAAGAAATCGGAAATCGGCGGTTATCCGCGAGATGGTGCAGGAGACACGCCTACATGCGTCAAACCTCATATTTCCCCTGTTTATTGTCGATGGCAATAACCAGAAAACGGAAGTGGCGTCCATGCCCGGGATTTACCGGCTTTCGATCGACAACCTGTTGCGCGAAATCGACGAGTGCCTGGAACTCGGCTTGCGTGCCTTTGATTTGTTTCCCAATATCGAAGAATCACTGAAAGACAAACACGCTACCGAAGCTACGCGCGAAGGGAACTTATACTTACGGGCTATTGAGGCGGTCAAAACGCGCTTCCCCGAAGCCTGCGTAGTGACTGACGTAGCCATGGATCCCTACAGCAGCGACGGCCACGACGGGATCGTCGAAAAGGGTGAAATCCTGAATGACGAAACCTTGGCGGTGCTGGGCGGTATGGCCATAGCCCACGCACGGGCCGGCGCCGACATCATCGCGCCGTCTGATATGATGGATGGCCGTATTGGCTATATTCGCCGCCTGCTGGACGAAAACGGTTTCGCCCACGTTTCGCTGATGTCGTACACGGCCAAATATGCTAGCGCGTTCTACGGGCCATTTCGCGATGCGCTGAATTCCGCGCCGAAGCACGGTGATAAGAAGACCTACCAGATGAATCCGGCTAATGCGCGCGAAGCGCTGATCGAGGCACGGCTCGATGCCGAAGAAGGAGCCGATTTCTTGATGGTAAAACCCGGGTTGCCCTACCTGGACATTATCAAGCTGCTGCATGACCAGTTCGACCTGCCGATCGCAGCCTATAACGTCAGCGGTGAGTATGCGATGATCAAAGCCGCAGCGCGTAACGGCTGGCTGGACGAGGAGCGCGCCATCATGGAAGCCTTGCTCGGTTTCCGCCGGGCGGGCGCCAGCGCCATCCTCACCTACCATGCCAAAGAGGTGCTGGAAAAAGGCTGGCTTTAGATCCCAGGCGCTACGCGCCGTTTTTTTGACACGAGGCAATTTACAATTCCATTTGACATGACTGATATATCGCGGGCGGCATCCGCCAAACTATACGAGAAGGCGAAACAATACTTTCCGGGCGGGGTGAACTCGCCGGTGCGGGCATTCAAATCCGTTCACGGTACGCCACTTTTTATCGAGAAAGGCGACGGGTGCCGGCTTTGGGATGCCGACGGCAACGAATTTATCGACTTTTGCTGTTCGTGGGGGCCACTCATCCTAGGCCATAACCATCCGGCTATCCGCGAAAGCGTGACCCAGGCCTTAGGCAGAGGTTTGAGCTTCGGTGCGCCGACGGCCTTGGAAAACGAATTGGCCGAACTTATGCTCAGCCAGAATCCGTATATTGATAAAATCCGTTTTGTCAGTTCGGGTACGGAGGCGGTCATGTCGGCCATCAGGCTTGCCCGGGGCTACACAAAGCGCGACAAGATTATCAAGTTTGACGGATGTTATCATGGGCATTCCGACTCCCTGCTGGTCAAAGCCGGATCGGGCTTGGTCACGTTCGGCGAAACGTCTTCGGCAGGCGTACCGCCTTCCTTCGCGGCTGAAACCATCGTGGTTCCCCTCGATGATCTCGAAGCCGTAGCGCAAGCGTTCGCCCAATTCAAGGACGAGATTGCCGCCGTCATTATCGAGGGCGTGCCAGCCAATAACGGCTTGCTGATCCAAACCAAAGCATACATCCACGCCCTGCGCGAACTGTGTACGGCTAACGGCGCCTTGTTACTATTTGACGAGGTCATCACGGGCTTCCGGCTCGGGCTGCACGGTGCGGCTGGCTATTATGGCGTCAAACCCGATATTGTCACCTACGGCAAGATCATCGGCGGAGGCATGCCGGTAGGGGCGTACGGCGCTTCTGCGGAGCTGATGAGCCATATCTCGCCAGACGGAGGCGTGTATCAGGCCGGTACGCTGTCAGGCAATCCCGTGGCTATGGCGGCAGGTATTGCCCAGTTGACCGAGCTCTCGCGGGATGGTTTCTACGATGCATTGGCGGCCAAAACAGCGGCTTTCGTCAATGGAATCCGCCAGCATGTTGCCCAAAAGGGCTATGCGGTACAGCTCTTTTCCATCGGTTCGATCTTTTGGTTTGCCTTTACGGAAAACGACACGATTCGTACGGCCGCGGCGATCGACCATGAAAGCATGGCATACTACAAAACGATGCATCGCGAGTTGCTCAACCGGGGTATCTATTTAGGCCCGTCCGGTTATGAAGTGGGCTTCGTGTCCCATGCGCATACGGCGTCCGACCTGCAACAGGCACAAGAGGCCATCTTCGAGAGCCTAGCTGTCGTATTCGGATAGTCCGGCAACTCCTTTTCTTTATTTTCGATCGGAATTTTCGGTGCAACCTGCTACCTTTGGAAGTATGGGCACCGAAGATACGTTGAAGCGGTTTGACCGAATCGTCGCCATTTATATCCAGCTGCAATCCAGACGGGTGGTTAGGGCAGAAGACTTGGCGATGCGGTTCGGCGTCAGCGTGCGTACCATTTACCGGGATATACGCGTGCTGGAAGCGGCAGGGATCCCTCTCATCGGTGAAGCAGGGGCTGGATACTCCTTGGTAGACGGCTACCGCCTGCCGCCCGTCATGTTTACGCGCGAAGAAGCCCTGGGTTTCGTGGCAGCAGGTAAACTGATGGAGGCATTTGCCGACAAAAGTCTAGGCAAGTATTACCAATCCGCGCTGTACAAAGTCAAGGCCGTGCTCAAGGGAGCCGACAAAGAATGGATTGGCGCGTTGGGTCCAAACGTGCAAGTCAGCCAAAAGCCCCGCCCAACCAATGCGGCCATCCCCGATGCACTGGAAATTCTGCTAGGCAGTATTGCGAATAAGCAGCAAGTCGAGTTGGTTTATCGTTCCCTGCGGGAGGATGTTCCAGTCGAACGCCTGATCGAACCGGTGGGCATGTTCCACGAACAGGGGTTCTGGTACGTGATGGGCTATTGTCTGCTGCGTGCCGACTACCGGCAGTTCCGCGCCGACCGTATACAGCAAATCCGCCGGACTTCGGCGTCATTCACCCAAAACCATCCCTCACTCGAATCGCTGCGTCAGAAACAGAAAAAGGAACCTACGAAGCAAAAAGTAGTTATCCGGTTTCAGCGAGAGATGGTCCGCTATATCCGCAGTGACGCGCAGCATTTCGGCTTGGTGAGCGAAAGCGATGTGGCTGATGAAATCGAAATGACGTTCCTGCACGACGAAAGCGACCATTATTTCCCGCGCTGGTATCTTACCTGCGGCGACAAGGCGCGCATCGTCGAGCCCGAAAGCTTTCGAAAGCAAGTCGAGGTACTGGTGGCGGCTATCCGAAACAACCTCGCCTGAAAAGCGCATGCTTTCCAGGCGGAGGATGGTACTGGGGCTTCCTTTACCGTTCCCAAAAATAAGGGGGCTCGATGCCTAACGCCCGAAGGTAAGCGTATCCTTGGCCTCGGTGGTGCACCTCATTATCAATAAAATAAAGGATTTGATCGATCACGGGTGCGGTGTATTCGCCGAATAGCGTCACCGACTCCCCGAAACGGGCTGGGGACAATTGCGCCCAATAGGCATCAATTTGGGTGCTGGCTTCGTCCCATTGGGCCAGGATGTCGGCCTTTGAGCTGAGTTTGGACGCATCTTCGTCGAGCTCGGTGGCTTCACCCGTGACGATTTGTTTCAGACCCGGTCCGGCGATGGCGAGCAGTTCGGTGGCAATGGCCGAGAAGGTGCGCATCCCGCCGATACTGAATTCGAAAAGTTCTTTTTCGGGGAAGGTCTCAATAACCCGCCTCGTCAGGGCGCGGTGACCTTGCCAGTGCTTCAATAGGCTTTCAGACGTGATGATGGGTGTGGCTGTGGTACTATTCATAATACATTGATTTTGTTTATGATTCAAAAGTACAGCCACCTAATGACAAGGGTGTGTCAGGAGTAGTAGGAGAAGTGATTTTTTTACGACCCGTCCCCCCGGACTTGATCCGGGGTCTCTTGTTTGCCTCTAGGTTGCAGCCGTACTGGCATTGGCCTTATTAGGCAGCGGAAACCAAAGGACGGATAGCGCTATAAATGAACAGATACCGGGTCACGCCCGGCATGACGGTAAGGGAGGGGGGCGTGCTACCTATGATACGTTCAAGGTCAAAACCCAACACTTTTCAGCTTCAATCCGGCCGCTTCATCCAAATCGAACATCAGGTTCATGTTCTGCACGGCTTGTCCGGAAGCACCTTTCAGCAGGTTGTCAACCGCCGTCAGGATCAGTAATTTGTCTCCGTGTTTCTCGAGGTGAATGATCGCCTTGTTCGTGTTTACGACCTGTTTGAGGTTTATATTCGCTTTACTCACATGCGTGAACGGGTGCGGTGCGTAAAAGTCTTCGTACAGGGCACACGCCTCGGATTCGGTTAGGGTCGCGTCCAAATAAATCGTGGAAAATATCCCCCGCGGAAAATCACCGCGTTGCGGCACGAAATTGATCCGCTGCATGGCGCGTTGCAATAGCGCATTGTCTGTGCGGGGCAAGAAGCCCGGCTGCAGCTGGTCGAGGGATTCCGAAACCTCTTGCAGGTGCTGGTGCTCGAAACTCTTGTAAGCGGACAGGTTGTTGGCCCGCCAGCTGAAATGGGTGGTGGCCGTCGGCCGCTGTCCGGCGCCGGTCGAACCGGTGGTGGCGTTGATGTGGATTTGTTCCGGCAGAAGTCCCGCGGCGGCTAACGGCAGCAGGGCGAGCTGTAGGTTGGTCGAGAAGCAACCCGGGTTGGCAATGTAGTCGGCTCCTTTTATCCGTTCGCGTTGCAACTCGGGCAATCCATAAACGAAATCCTTGCCTTGATAAGCGGTATTGGCCCGCAGGCGATAGTCTTGCGAAAGGTCGATGATCTTGATGTGGGGTGCCACCGGATTGGCATCCAGGTACTTGCGGGCGTCGCCATGACCTACACAGAGGAATAAAACGTCAATGTCTTCGGTCGTTTCGGCCGAGAATCGCAGATCGGTATCGCCAAATAGGTCTTCGTGCACGTCAGCCACCGCGTTGCCTGCATTGCTGCCGCTCTGGGCAAACACAATATCCACCTCAGGGTGGTGTATCAGGATACGCAACAACTCCCCGCCGGTATATCCGGCTGATCCAATAATGCCTACTTTGATCTTCGCCATCTCGTTATCTTATTTTTGACTGGCTTACCGCGGCCTGTCCAATTTTCTTTCATTCTATTCCATATAGCGGGCAATCGATTGTGTATTGCGGCCCTCGCTTCGCCGCAAGATATACATAACCCGGACCCGCTCCGCGTTCTTCTTGTTTTGGCCCAGCTTGTGGGTGGCCTCGTACCGAGTTGGCCTTATTCCTCGTTTACCTTGTGCCAGATGATCGTCTGGTTTCCGAAAATCTTGGAGAAGCCTTTCACATCCTCGCCAGACCAGGTATTGTTCATCTCCCCGTAGCTTCCGAACTTGTTTGACATCAGGTCGTGCTTGGATTCGATGCCAATGACGTTAAACCGGTAGGGATGCAGTTCGACGAACACTTCGCCAGTGACTACGCGTTGCGAAGACGTGAGAAATGCCTCGATGTCGCGCATCGTGGGGTCGTGCATTTGCCCTTCGTGCATCCAGTTGCCATAAAATGCGGCCAACTGGTCCTTCCAGCTCAGCTGCCATTTGGTGAGCGTGTGCTTTTCGAGGGTATGGTGTGCTTTGATGATGATCAGCGGTGCGGCGGCTTCAAAACCAACGCGGCCTTTGATGCCGATGATGGTGTCGCCCACGTGGATGTCGCGGCCGATGCCATAAGGCTGGGCGATCGCTTGCAATTGCTGGATGACTGCCACCGGGCCAATTTTCTTTCCGTCAAGGGAAACCGGTTCGCCTTTTTCGAAGCCTATGGTGATGCGGCGCGGCTCGGTCTGCGTCACCGGGGTAGGCCATGCCTCTTCGGGTAGGGTCTCATGCGAGGTCAGCGTTTCCTTGCCACCTACGGAGGTGCCCCATATGCCTTTGTTGATGGAATACTTCGCTTTTTCGGCATTGTATTCCACGCCGTGCTTGTGCAGGTATTCGATTTCCGCTTCGCGGCTCAGTTTCAGGTCCCGTATGGGCGTGATGATCTCCACATCCGGGATGATCGTGTTGAAGATCATGTCAAAACGGACTT
>CAYUIZ010000018.1:0-37346 GCA_964444885.1 uncultured Sphingobacteriaceae bacterium
ATTATCAGCCTGTTTTCAAAGCATAAATATATGAAATTATGTGATGACCTCTAAAGTTCGTTATGAAACATACAATCTCTGTTATTGCCTATTTATCAGTCGTGCTCAACGTTGTATTCTTTGGGTGGGGGTTCTATTTGTCAGCACGCTATGAGTCGCACGAGGAGTTGGTCGAGAAATTTGAATCGGCTTTACCCTTGCCCCAGCCATTTACATCTTTGCTACTGTTCTTACTGACCATATTCGCGCTCATCGTGCTGGCCCGCAAGCCAACGGTATTTCCCAAAATACTGACGGGTGTCCAAGTGTTATTTATCTTCATGTATATCTGGGGGTATTTATAGCAAAAAAACGCCGGACCTAGCGGCCGGCGTCATTTTCCACAATCGTTAGCGGGGTTTGGCGTCCTACTTCGCAAATGCCACCGAACGCGTCTCGCGGATGACCGTCACCTTGATCTGCCCCGGATAGGTCATTTCGGTCTGTATCCGCGTGGATATATCCGCTGCCAGCAATTCGGCCTGAGCATCGGAAACACGCTCGCTTTCGACCACCACGCGCAGTTCGCGTCCGGCCTGTATGGCAAAGGTTTTTTCTACTCCCGGATATGATAGCGCCAACTCTTCGAGCTCTTTCAACCGCTTGATGTAGTTCTCCACTACCTCGCGGCGGGCACCGGGCCGGGCACCGGAAATGGCGTCGCACGCCTGTACTACCGGAGATATCAACGCCGTCATTTCGATTTCGTCGTGGTGGGCACCGATGGCGTTGCACACGTCGGGGTGTTCCTTGTATTTTTCGGCCAATTGCATACCAAGCAGGGCGTGTGGCACTTCCGGATTGTCATCAGGCACCTTCCCAATGTCGTGCAACAATCCAGCGCGTTTGGCATGCTTGACATTCAGCCCCAGTTCCGCGGCCATCGTCGCCGCAAAGTTGGCCACCTCGCGCGAGTGCTGCAACAGGTTTTGCCCGTATGAAGACCGATAGCGCATGCGTCCGACCATCCGAATCAGCTCGGGATGCAGCCCGTGAATGCCCAGGTCAATGACCGTGCGCTCACCGATTTCGACAATTTCGTCATCGATCTGTTTTTTGGTTTTTGCGACAACCTCCTCGATGCGTGCCGGATGTATACGCCCGTCCGTCACCAAGCGGTGCAAGGCCAAGCGCGCGATCTCGCGGCGCACGGGATCGAATCCGGACAGGATAATCGCTTCCGGGGTATCATCCACGATGATCTCCACGCCTGTAGCGGCTTCCATAGCACGGATATTCCGCCCTTCCCGACCGATGATACGTCCTTTTATTTCGTCGTTTTCGATATTAAAAATAGAGACCGTGTTTTCGATTGCGCTTTCCGTTGCCGTACGTTGAATGGTTTGAATGACGACTTTTTTCGCCTCCTTCGTAGCCGTCAGCTTGGCTTCGTCCACGATATCTTTGATTTGCATTACCGCCTGCGAGCGCGCTTCGTCTTTCAGGTTTTCGACCAACTGGTTTCGTGCGTCCTCGGCAGACAAACCGGCAATGGTTTCCAATTGCTTGATGTGCTGGGCTTTGAGCTGGTCGACCTCCAGTTGCTTCTTCTCATTGATCTCAGTCAGCCGCTCCAGGTTCTTGCGCTCACTCTCCAGGGACTGCTTTTCGCGGTTTAGGCTATCCAGCTTTTGGTTCAGCGATTGTTCCTTTTGCCGGATACCGTTCTCGCGTTGGTTGAGCGTATTGTTGCGCTGGTTGGTTTCTTTTTCGTGATCAGCTTTCAGCTGCAGAAATTTTTCTTTAGCTTCCAGTTGCCGTTGCTTTTTTAAGTGTTCCCCCGCCTGTTCGGCTTCTTTCAGGATTTTCTTTGCTTTGTTTTGAGCGGCTACTTCTTGTTGCTTGAATAGGAAGCGTAGCGCGAAACGGCCGATTGCAATGCCGACCAAAAGCGCGACTATGATATAGATTATTGTATCCATGTAGTTATCTTAAAGTTAGTATATGTGCATATTTCATTTGTTTTCCCTGTTATACGTGCTTTTTGGGCAAAAAAAAACCGCAATTAAACTGTTAGGTCTCATGTATCATAAACTTCCTTACACATGGTTGGCGCGTAGATCATGGCTAGATGGCTTTACGCAAAATTGCCTACATCTTGTTTACGCCTGTATATTGAAGCGTTAAGTTTAAAATAGTGAAACCCAAATTTAACTGCGGTTAAACCTTGGATAAAGCTCTTATAAAGAACGTTTTATTTCTCAAAGAATCCAGTCAACATCCCGTCCAGCTCATGCACCTGCTTCGCTATGCCCACTGCATCGCCTTCCGATGCCTTCTCTGCTTTAATCATTCCTGTGGCGTAGTGCAGCACGCACATTGATAATAAATCTTGCTTATCTTTTACTGCGTAGTTTTCCTGAAACTCCTTAATTCTGTCGTTTATTAGTTTTGCTGCCTGTCGGATCGTCTCTTCCTCTTCCATCTCTACCCGCAAGGGGTATATCCGATCGGCAATGTTTATTTTAATGGAAATTTCTCCCATGTTGAGCTAAATTCACTATGTATCACTTAGGCTACTTGAGCAGTTCAATACATTTATCTATTTCTCGCACAAAATCGTTAATTTTTTGCTTTGTGTCAAGTATTTTTTCATTTATTACATCGTCCGCCAGTTCTTTTTCTTCCAGCGTGCGCGCCACGGTCAGGGCCTTCACGCGTTCTTCCAATTGCTTGGACTGGGCTTTGCTCGTATCCAACGCTACCTGCAAGGACTGCAACTCCAGCTTGAGCAGGTCGTTATCCTGCTGCAACGTTTCGCACAAGGCCAATAGCTTCCGCGTATTGGACACAACATTAGACAACTGAGCCGAAACGGACGACATGGATATTGCGTGTTGTTATGAACTGGCTATTTGCGGACCTCCGCGCCTATCTCTTTTCCAAAGTTATGAATTAATCTTTGAATGACCGCATCAATTTGCTTGTCATTAAGCGTTTTCTCATCATCCTGCAACACAAAACCCAACGCATACGATTTCTTGCCCGACGGAATCCGGTCTCCCTTGTACACGTCAAACACGTTGATCGACTTGAGCAATTTGCGTTCGCTTTTTTCAGCAATGGATCGCAAGGTTTCAAAATTGACCGATTCGTCGACTAACAACGCCAAATCGCGCCTAACTGCCGGAAATTTAGCTACTTCCTGGTAGCGGATCGTGTTTTTTCGGATGGCTTTCAACAAGGTATCCCATTCCAAAACGGCAAAAAACACCTCGCCGTCTGCATCCGCCTTGCGCAAGGCGGCCGATGACACGGCACCAAAGGTCGCCAGCAAGCGCCCATCCCCCATTACGTAGCGTAGACCGTAGTCGAAATGAGGATTATCATCGACATCAGCCAACTGCCATCCACTGATTTTCAAGCGCTTCAACACCGCATCCACGGCACCTTTCAGCTCAAAAAACGTGACTTTCTGGCCAACCTGCTGCCAATGCGCCGGACGTGACTTGCCGGTCATGCCGATAGCCAATTGCTGCCGCTCGCGAAAGCCGTCATCAGCCGTTTGGTACACTTGTCCAAATTCAAACAGCTTGAGGTCGGCATGCTTGCGCTTTTGGTTATACTCGATCGCCTCCAGTACGGAGTATAGCAGGTTCTGACGCATGCTGTCCAAATCCGAACTCAAGGGATTGAGAATGCGTACGGCCGTATTTTGGTCGTCAGCATACGCCAGCTTGGTCAGGGAATTGGAAAGAATCTCGCGGTAGCCATTACCGACCAGCAGGTCAGCGATTTGGTTCTGCACCACTTCCCGATCAGGTTTTGCCGACGTCGACGTAGAAGCTTTTACTTGGCTGGGAATGGGGATGTTGTTGTAGCCGTAGATCCGCAGCACTTCCTCCGTAATATCGGCTTCACGGGTTACATCCACCTTGAACGGCGGAACCGACACCTGCATCACTACCCCATCGTCGTCCAGCACCTGAATGCCCAACGCTTCGATGATTGCGCGGATCTCGACAGCCGGGATATCCGCGCCGATCAGCCGCTGCACGTTTTGGTAACGCACACTGAACACAAACGGCGGTACGGGCGACGGATAAAAATCTGCCGCCGGCGATACGATTTGTCCGCCTGCAATCTCCGTGATCAGCAGCGCGGCGCGCTTCAACGCTAATTCGGTAATATTAGGGTCGACACCACGCTCAAAACGGAACGATGCGTCGGTCTTCAGCGCATGGCGCTTTGATGTCTTCCGAACGGAAACGGGATTAAAATACGCGCTCTCCAGAAAAACGTCGGTGGTCGCGTGCGTCACACCCGCGTGCTCCCCGCCGAATACGCCGGCGATACACATGGGCTTTTCAGCGTCGCAGATCAGCAGGTCTTCCTCGTGTAGTTTGCGCTCCACACCGTCCAAGGTTACGAAAGCTTCACCCGCCTTAGCGCGGCGGACCACAACGCGGCCCCCAGCGATACGCTCCGCATCAAACGCGTGAAGGGGCTGCCCCAATTCGTGCAACACGTAATTGGTGATATCCACCACATTATTAATCGGGCGTACACCGATGGCTTGCAGGCGCTTCCGCAACCAATCGGGCGACTCGGCAACCCGCACACCTCGCACTACCGTAGAACCGTAGCGCGGGCAACTGTCGGGAGCCTCTACCGTCACCGGAATGGTAATTTCATTGCCTTGGCTGGCGAAAGCGGAAACGTCCGGCAGTATATAGTTTCCCCGAAAATAGGCCGCAACATCCCGCGCCACGCCCAAATGCGACGCGGCGTCTGCCCGGTTTGGCGTCAGCCCGATTTCATAAACATAGTCGTCTTCGACGCCGAAATAGGATTTCGCATCCTGACCCACGGGTGCATCATCCGGTAACACCATGATGCCTGCATGCGACTGCCCGAGCCCGATTTCATCCTCCGCACAGATCATGCCTTCGGACACTTCGCCCCGAATTTTGGACTTATTGATCTTAAACGGCTCTCCCGCTAAGGGATGAACCGTCGTGCCGACCGTCGCCACCACCACTTTCTGGCCGTTGGCGACATTGGGTGCACCGCAAACGATATGCAGGTGTTCCGCACGGCCGACGTCAACAGTCGTGACACGAAGCCGGTCGGCATTAGGATGTTGCTGGCAGGTTTTTACCTGGCCAATAACAAGCCCTTCCAGCCCCCCGGGAATGGATTGCACGGTTTCTAGCGACTCGACTTCCAAGCCAATGTCCGTCAGAATCAACGATAATTCCTCGGGAGATTTATCAAACTGCACAAAGTCTTTCAGCCAATTATATGATATTGTCATTGCGGTTTCGTTCCAGATTTTGTGCAAACTTAGATAAACTTGGCTTCAAATCCAACGGAAAACACCGATGAAACGACGCCTTTTGCGTGGCTTTGGCTGCTTGACGAGCCCTTTATTCATCCAGCAATCCCTCGTCGCGGAAACTGAAATAACCCGTATCGGTGAATATCACATGGTCGTGGATCGCGATATCAAAGAGTTTGGCTGCTGCCATTAGTTTCGAGGTGAGCCTCCGGTCGGCATGGCTCGCTGCACGTGTGCCTGAGGGGTGGTTGTGTGTCAGGATTACCGATGCCGCGTGGCTTTCCAAGGCGAGCTTCACGATCGTTTTAATGTCGACAGGCGTAAAATCATTACCCCCCTGACCGATCAGGTGCTTGCTGATCAGCTTGCAACCGGAGTTGAGGTAAAGTACCCAGAATTCTTCGTGCCGCAGATCCTTGTAAACGTGCTGAAGCACCTCATACACGCGTTTGCTGCTGTTGAGCAGCGCGGGGTTCTCCGGCTCCTGCTCTTTTCGCCGTCGCCCCAGTTCCAGCGCTGCCACCACGCTGATCGCCTTGGCCTCACCGATGCCTTTGTATTGGCATAGTTCCATCACGGTGCGCTGTGAAAGTTTATTGAGATCATTTCCGACGTCGTAGAGGATACGCCGGCAAAGCTCCACGGCCGACTCGTCCCGGGAGCCGCTTCCAATCAGGATGGCCAGCAACTCGGCGTCCGATAACGCGCGCCGGCCACGCTCGAGCAGTTTCTCGCGGGGGCGGTCAGACTCAGCCCACTCCTTGATCGATATCTTCGGGGTGTACGGTTTTGACATAGCACACGGGTTAGTAGCATCAAATATAATGAAAAACACCGGATTACACACGGTTGATGGGTACGGATAACCGCCTCTACCACGGTGTGCCGTTACCGTCCAGGACTGCATGCGCCCGTGCTATTGCTCGCGATGACGATCTTTTTTTAAATTAGATGCGTTTGCCCTGACCCCGCCCAACTCGTCCTTTGTAATTCCTCTCGGAAAACCTATCTTTGTCCTCCATTTTTAATACAAATCGGAACATCATGAGCAAAGCTATTATTAAGACGGAAAAGGGCGATATGACCGTCGAATTCTACGACGGAGACGCCCCGATAACCGTTGCGAACTTCTTGGGATTGGCAAAAGAGGGATTTTATAACGGTGTGGCGTTCCACCGGGTCATCCCTGACTTCGTCGTGCAAGGTGGCGATCCCACCGGTACGGGTGCAGGCGGTTCGGACAAAACTATCCCATGCGAACTGGACGGCGGCAATCAACACCACGACCGGGGCGTGCTCTCCATGGCCCACCGTGGCCGCAATACCGGCAGTTCCCAGTTTTTCATCTGCCACAGCCGTACCAATACGGCCCACTTAGACCGGAATCACACGTGTTTTGGCCGTGTGGTGGAAAACGTAGAGGTTGTTGACGATATCCGCCAAGGAGATAAAATCCTGGGGATCGAAATCATAGAAGAATGAATTTAAAAGGTCTAGTATCCGTCACCGGCAAGCCCGGTCTATACAAACTCATCGGTCAAAACAAATCCGGGTTCATCCTGGAAACCCTCGACGATAACCGTGTAAAGTCCGTCGTCAACATGACGACCACCAAAATGGCCACCCTTGACGACATTACCATTTATGGCGATGACGATGAAATCAAGTTAACGGACGTATTGACGCGCATCAAAGAAAGCGAAAACGCAGTTCCCGACCCCAAGTCAGACGGCGAGACATTGCGCACGTTCTTCCGTGAGGTAGCGCCAGGGCACGACGAATTCCGCGTTTACTCATCGGATATCAAGAAAATCATTAGCTGGTACAACATTATCAAAGCGCTTCCGCTGTTTGACGAGGAGCCAGCCAGTGACGATACGCCTGCTGAAGATGACGCAACCACTAACGCGTAAGCGACAAACCTCGGCAACGAACTGATTTGCGAAAAGGGCCATCCCTTTGCCGTTTCATTGCGGCAACAGGATGGCCCTCTTCTTTGCCTATCCCAACCAGATAATCAGGCCTGCCAACACCAAGCCGATAACGGTCATGATCCAGAATACCCTGCTTTCCTTGTCCGTATCTGCTCCCTTATAATGGTAATCTCGCTTCGGAATCTTCATAACTTTCGTGTCTTTTGTTTGGGTTTGCCCGCGCTCCCCTTCCCGCTGAAACCGTGTTTCTCCCGGCACTATATAGATGTCTAAAATAAGACAATTCCATAAAAAAAACTAATTTTGGCTGATATTTTGGGTCCTGTCGCCACGGCTGCAAATAGCCAAATCAGGAATAGCAACACCGCACTATGGCAAAACGAATATATCAAACCTTCGCTTTCTTACTGATCATAGCGCTAGCTGTGTTTGCTTATGAAATGTTTACCCGGTCGGGCGACGGGGAGCTATCAGGTGGATTTGAGCGCGTGGCCTACATCCGCAACGAGAATAACATGGGTGGCACCCTATCCTACTATGCCTACACCGTCAGCGACACCACTCTTGCCGACTACGAAAGGCTGGCCATGCGCTTGCCACACAATAAACACTACGCGATAACAACGGTATTCTTTTTCAACCAACAGGACGCTGTGCCTACCGACCTGACGGTAGCACCCCCGCACTTTGACACGCTCCTGTACCGCCCGGTGGCTACCTACGTCATCCATCCTTCAGGCAACGGGGAGCTTTTCCGGGGATTGCCTCTGGCAGATCAATAGCGAAACGCGACCCCTCCATAAAAGTTGGCTTTTGGCGCAGCGTTGAAGAATCGCCCGCCAAAGGCATTGATATCGTTGCCTAAGCTGTAGGTCTGGTTGAGGAGGTTATCGGCACCCACGAACAGTTCGAGCGTTCGCCGTCCACTGATTATCCGTTGCCAATTCACCTTTGCCTGCACGAGGTGATAAGCGTCGGCATACACCGAATTTGCGTCGTTCAGTGGGGTTCCTGACGTATAGTTGTGCATCACAAACAGGCTGACGCTAGCGGGGAGCAGGAATCGGGCGTGGCTGACCCACACCGTGGCCGGCACGCCGGTGAGCCGGTTGCCCCCGAAATCTTGCCCGCCCGACACATAATTGGAAAACCGAAAATGGCTAAGCGTCAGGTTTGACCCCAGCTGCAACCCCCGTAAAAGGCCTCCGGCATTTGGTTTTTTCACCCAAGCAGCGGCTGCTAGCTCAAACCCGCGTTGACGCACGCCTCCGGCATTGGCGAAGTATTCCGCCCCACTCTCCCGAAGTTGGCGGACAATTGCGTCTTGCATTTCATAGTGGAACACCGATGCGTCTGCATAGAAACGCAGGTCCTCGGATTGCCAACGCAGGCCCGTTTCATAGTTCCACCCGGTTTCTGCCCGAAGGTCCGTATTCATGATCTTGTCGGAAGAACGCACCTCGGCCGTAGTCGGCGGGGAATAGCCGCGAGATACCGATGCCCGCGCCGCGAGTTCGGGCGTAAGCAGATAAGCCAGGCCTAAACGAGGCATCCATTGCGGATCAAATTGCCTGCGTGCGAAACTGGCTCCTTCATCCGGGTACAGTTCGCGAAAGCGGTAGCCGTAGGCATTCAGGCTAACGGAGGCTTCGGCAAGAAACCGCTCCCCAAACTGGCCATTGAGCCGTGCAAAATAAAAATGCTGGGCGTTGCGCAACTTGTCGAAGGCTTGCGGCCCACCGCGCTCGCCGCCATCATTATCATAATTGCGAATTTCAGCGGCGCCCCGTTGCCACTCTACCCCTAGATTCGCTTGCCACTGGACGGAGGAACGGCGGTCCCCACGATAATCCAAGTAGGTCCGAAACCCATAATTGTACTCGTCCCGCAGCTCGTAATTGGTAATGAACGGGTTGCGAAAATCAGTGGACAGGGCATACACGCTAGCCACGTGCCTCAGACGGCCGGTAATGCGGAAATCGTGGACCAGTCCGCCGACAAAAGTCTTGTTGTAAATGCCTGCACGCTGATCGGACGCGCCAGGAAGCACGGCCGTAGCGGGACGGGCATCTGCAGGCGAAGCTAAGAATTGCGATTCGGTGAGCCCTCCAGGCGTTTGGTACTGCATGTCGGTATACATCGCTAACAGCCGGAACTCATGGCCGGGACGGTATTGCCAGCGATGGGCCATTTGGAAAAAATCGCGGCGCATGGCCGAATGTTCGCGGTAGCCCTTAGCTTGCTGGTGCGCCTGGTCGAGGTGCAGCCGGTAGTTCGATGCAGGTTGCATCGTAGCCGATGCCTGTTGGTGGAACAATCCGTACGAACCTCCGTTCAGACGTAAGGAAACGCCAGCAGGCTGACCTGAAAAACCTTTGGGATGCAACAGGAGGACACCCCCGGTATTCGCTCCAAAAAGACTGCCGTCCGGCCCTTTCAGCACTTCCATCCGATCGACGCTGCCTGCGTCGAGTAGGTTAAGGTAAGTATTGCCACCGGCATCGGTAAGCGGGATTTCATCGAGATACACCTTCACGTTGCGAACGCCAAAGGGCGAACGCAATAAGCTTCCCCGTATGGACAGGCGATAACTACCCGGCGAGCGCTCTTCCATGCTGACGCCCGGCACGGCATTGATGGCGGGCAAGAAGGTCGTGCCGCTTTGCTGATTGAGCATCGCGCGGCTAACCGTCCCGACGGACGACGGCACCCGAAGCACGTCCCTTTCCCCAAAATACGCATTAACACGCACGGGCTCAAGCTGCGTCGTATCGGCAACCTGGGGTCGGGCATAGGCACCAACGGGTAACCAAGCCAGGGCGATGGTCGGCAAGGCAAGTAGCAAAAGGCAAGTGGTTTGCCAGGAAATACGGGGAAAAGCGTTTGGTAGACGACACATAGGATTCGATAACTCTTAACGGGTAAAAATAGACATTCGATCCGGGCAAAAGAAACTGTGGCTAAGATGTTACGGCCTGATGCACGCAAGCCTTAACGTGCAGCGCGATGTACTGACGCAGTCCGAATACCGCGTCAGCAAAAACATTCGCGATTAAAACTGTATCTTTACCTCAACCCTAAAACAGCATGCCATGTTTAACAAAAACGCACCCCAAGTAGCCAGCCTACTACTTTCCGAACCATTCATGCTCGACCCAAACTTCCAGCGTTCGGTCATTCTGCTCTGCGAGCACAGCGAAGAAGGCACGGTCGGATACGTCCTCAATCAGCCGGCTGTCCTCCAACTGAGCGACGTCATGGCGGAACTTCCCGAAGCGACCTACCCCCTGTTTATCGGCGGCCCGGTATCGAACGACAGCCTTCACTTCATTCACAAATGCCCCGATAAACTCCCCGGTGGCGCCGACCTAGGCAATGGCCTGCATTGGGGCGGCAACTTTGAAACCCTTACCATCCTCGCGCGCAATAACCAAATCGGCCACGACGAAATCAAGTTTTTTCTCGGCTATTCGGGATGGAGCCCCGGACAGCTTGACCGCGAATTGACTGAAAACACGTGGGCGGTCACCAACACGTACAATCCGGACATTACGCTCGGCGCGGATCATGAAAACTTATGGAAAGAGGCGGTCGTCGCCTTGGGCGAAAAATACGCCCACGTGGCCAATTTCCCACAAAACCCCATGTGGAATTAAAAGCCGACGCACTACCCGGCAAGCCGCGCATACCCTAGCGCAACGCGAACAGGTCATCAACGCCCAACAGGCGCCTACACGTAAACCCTTCGGCGTATCGAGCACCTATATACCGGCCGAACTCCATCGCCCGCGCCTCGACAAACCGGAGGAAATCCGGACTTGAAATATAAGTCTGCGGCTCATCAGCATCATATTCTTCATTGTGGAACTGGGACTTGTACGCCATGACAGCCGCCACTTTCGCATCCCAATGCTCCGTCACGTCCACCACGATATCCGGACGGATGTGGTGATCCTGGATAAACTGCAGGGCCAGGCGGGGCCGGTGGGGTGCTTGCTCCGTGCCATCTTCGCCGTGGGTCGCAATTTTTCGGAGTCCCGCCAGAAACACCGCATCATTCACTAAGTCGCCCGCCCGCTTGTGGTCGGGATGGCGGTCGTATAGGGCGTTCATGATGACGATTTCCGGGCGATGTTTGCGAATCGAGGCAATGACCTTCAGCTGGTGCGCTTCATCATTGCGGAAAAAACCATCACGCATCTCGAGGTTCTCGCGGACAGCCAAGCCCATAATGCCCGCTGCATCGCGCGCCTCTGATTCCCGCATCGCGGGCGTGCCCCGCGTGCCTAGTTCGCCACGGGTGAGGTCGACGATGCCGACCCGCTTGCCCATGGCAATATGTTTAATAATTGTTCCGGAGGCACCCAGCTCAGCATCGTCGGGGTGCACGGCGATAACCAACATGTCCAGTCTGGTTTCGTCTGTCATTTCTGTCTTTGATTTTAGCATGGATAATACGGCACGAGCGCGGATTAATTAGCCATCGTGGGGTAGGCGGGTCCGTAGTTGGGCGTTCGCTCGAGGCTTCGGATAATGTTCTCGATTTCGAAATCTTCCTCGGGGCTGTACTTGTTGCGCAGGTTGTGGCCGAATACTTTCGCCACGGATTGGTAGAAAAACGCCGAAACACCTCCACGCAGGTCTTTGACAACCTCAAAGCTCGAACTGCCTGTTTGGCGGTCGATGAGTTTGATCAGGATTTCTCCCTGCGAGATGGTCAGGTTCTTGATCTCCCGGTTAAACATATCCTTGATCTCCTTTTCGCAGGCTTTGATGAGCCGGCGCTGCTCGCGCTTGTCACTCGTGAATACGAGATCCTTATTGAGCTGATCGTATCGGCTTTGGGCAAATTGAGCGTATGGCAGCACTTTCATCACGTTGTAGCGAAGCCTCATGTAGCGGGCCTTCTCTTCCGCACTGGCAAACACACGCTGCCGGGTAATGCGCACCTCCGGAATGGGAACCCAAGGGATGCGCTCGCCGCCCACAACAGCCGTACGCAGGTAAACCGACGGCTTCTTCGGCGCTATGGAATCCTGCGGATTGGACTGCTGCGCATACGCAAGCACCCCGACACTCAGGAAGAAAGCCAAAGCCACTATCGGGTAAATTATTTTCATTCCTTTACAAAATAATTTCGTATATTTATACGTAATGCGTGCTTATAGGCAACCAGCCGGCCTGCCCATACCCGCGTATAAATATTCCGCACCTCATTACAAAGGTAACAATTCTTTGTAATACATTTGTATGTAAAGTATTAGCGAGTAGTATGAAAGAGATCGTCATCGATTTAGAAGCCGAAAGCAAGGAGATTCGCAAACGCTACCGAGCGTTATTACGTGCGTGCAAGCCGACCCTCCAACATGGCGACAAGAAGGAAATACGCAAAGCGTTTGATTTAGCACTGGACCACCATAAGGACATGCGCCGCAAATCAGGCGAGCCTTACATATACCATCCCATCGCCGTGGCACAGATAGCGGCAGAAGAGATTGGCCTGGGCACCACTTCGATCGTGTGCGCGCTATTGCACGACATTGTCGAAGACACGGACATCACGCTGGAAGAGCTAGAGCGGATATTCGGCAAAAAGGTGGCCCGGATTATTGATGGGCTAACCAAGATATCGGGGATTTTTGACCCGAACAGCTCCATGCAGGCGGAAAACTTCCGCAAGATGTTGCTGACGCTGGCCGATGACGTCCGGGTGATCTTGATTAAGCTGGCCGACCGTCTGCACAACATGCGGACCATGGACTTCATGCCGCGCGACAAGCAACTGAAGATCTCTTCGGAAACGACCTACCTCTACGCGCCGCTGGCACACCGCCTGGGCCTGTACGCGATAAAGTCCGAGCTGGAAGACCTCTCGATGAAGTACACCGACCCGGACACGTACAAATTCATCGCCCGCAAACTGAACGAGAAAAAAGCCGAACGCGAGGCTTACGTTCAGCACTTCGTGGGACCTATTAAGGAGATCCTCGCCGAGCAGGGTATCGATGCGAATGTATTCGGCCGGCCCAAGTCCATTCACTCGATTTGGAACAAAATGCGGAAGAAGTCTATCCCTTTCGAGGAGGTGTATGACTTGTTTGCCATCCGCATCATCATCGACACGGAGCAGGAGAACGAAAAAGCCGAATGCTGGAAAGCATATTCGATCGTCACGGACCTGTACCGACCCAACCCGGACCGCTTGCGCGACTGGGTATCCTCGCCAAAAGCAAACGGATACGAATCGTTGCATACCACCGTTATGGGCTCCAAAGGACAATGGGTGGAAGTACAAATCCGAACGGTACGCATGAACGAAATTGCCGAAAAAGGCTTTGCGGCGCATTGGAAATACAAAGAATCCAATTCAGACAGCGGACTTGACCTCTGGATACAGAAAATTCGGGAAGTGCTGAGCAGTCCGGAGCAAAACGCGATGGACTTCATCGATGACTTCAAGATGAACTTGTTTTCGGACGAGGTGTTCATCTTTACGCCCAAAGGCGCCTTGATACAATTGCCTAACGGCGCAACGGCCCTGGACTTCGCGTTCGAGATACACTCCGATTTGGGCGCCAGTTGTATAGGCGCCAAGGTCAACCACAAACTGGTGCCATTAAGCCACAAGCTGCAAAACGGCGACCAAGTGGAAATCATCACCTCCGGCAAGCAAACGCCCAAGGAAGATTGGCTCGGCTTCGTGACGACGGCGAAAGCCAAATCGAAAATCAAATCGGCACTCAAGGAGGAGAAGCGGCGAATCGCCGAAGATGGCAAGGAAATCCTCGAACGCAAGCTCAAATCGCTCAAAATCACCTACAACACGGACAACATCAACAAGCTGGCAAACTATTTCAGGTACCCCAGTTCGCAAGACTTGTTTTACCGTGTGGCCAAAGGCGATATCGACATCAAGAACCTCAAGGAATTCGTCGCCAGTGAGAAAACCGTGGAGCAGAACACGTCGCAATTCGCCTCACACATTGGTTCGCTTGTTGACAAAATCAACAAGAAAGACCACGAAACGCTGCTGATCGGCGACGACCTGCAAAAACTGGACTACAAGCTGTCTCCCTGTTGCAACCCGATTCCAGGCGACGATGTGTTTGGGTTTATCACGGTGAGCGAGGGTATCAAGATCCACCGTACGAACTGCCCCAATGCGTCGAAACTGATGGCCAACTACGGCTACCGGATCGTCAAGGCCAAATGGACTTCGCAGAAGGAGTTGGCTTTCCTTACAGGCTTGCAAATCGTAGGCATCGACGACGTCGGGCTGGTCAACCGGATTACCTCGGTAATATCGAACGATTTCCAGGTCAACATCCGGTCCATCACGATATCCAGCAACGAAGGGATATTCGAGGGACACATCATGGTATTCGTCAACGACACGGCGCACCTCGAGAACCTCATCCGGGGCCTCAAGCAAATCAAGGGAATCACCGACGTGAAGCGTTTTGACTCAGACAACTAGCCCCTGCAGTGCAAAAGACCACGGGGCACGCACATTTGTTATGTAGTGCGTTTTTCGTATATTTGACTAATAATCGCACCCCGAGATGAGGCAAGGAGAAAATTACGAAACGGTTAAGAAAATTTTCGAGGCATACCTTGAAAACAAGAACCTGCGAAAAACACCCGAACGGTACGCTATTTTGGAAGAGATCTACTCCCGCAATGACCATTTTGACGTGGAGTCGCTCTACATTCACATGAAAAACAAAAAGTACCGTGTGAGCCGGGCTACCGTCTACAATACGCTTGAGCTGTTGGTATCGTGCGATTTGGTGACCAAGCACCAGTTTGGCAAAAACATGGCCCAGTTTGAGAAGTCCTACGGCTACAAGCAACACGACCACATTATCTGCATCGAGTGCAGCAAGGTTGTGGAGTTTTGCGACCCGCGCATCCACCAAATCCAGTCCATGGTTGGCGAGTTGCTCAAGTTCGACATCAAGCACCATTCGCTCAACTTGTACGGGATATGCAGTGACTGCCAGGAAAAAACAGCCGAACCCAGCGTCGCCGTCAAGACAAGCACGCCCGTTGCCATCCCCGTGGATTAGCCTACACCGTATTTCCGCATCGACCCATTTAGCCCGTCGCGGGATGGCGGGCACGTCATTCGTTAACTCGAGTTTAGTGAAAAACCGGTTTGCTCCTCCTGTATTATTTGTTAGTTTTGCTCGGCGATTTCATGGTCCAGCATACGCGCGGTTGCAACCGGCAAACGAATGCCAGCCGAGGCCCGGATTGGGACCATCTTATCGTCATTGAACAATAAATTTATTCGATATCCAAACTATGCAAGTTGACGTACTTTTAGGCCTTCAGTGGGGCGACGAAGGAAAAGGGAAAATTGTGGACGTCCTCTGCCCGAGGTACGACTTGATCGCGCGCTTCCAGGGCGGGCCCAATGCCGGCCATACCTTGGAATTTGACGGGCAAAAATACGTACTAAACACCATTCCGTCGGGGATCTTCAATAAGGAGACGCTCAATCTGATTGGCAACGGCGTAGTCATCGACCCCATTATCCTAAAAAGGGAACTGGACAACCTGCGCGCGCATGGGTTTGACCCGGTAGCCGACGGCAAGCTCGTATTGGCGCGCAAGGCGCATTTGATCCTCCCTACCCATCAATTGCTGGACGCGGCCTCCGAAAACCGCATGGGCGCATCCAAAATCGGCTCTACGCTGAAGGGCATTGGCCCGACCTATATGGACAAAACCGGGCGCAACGGCCTGCGCGTAGGCGACACCAACTTGCCTGATTTCCAGGAGCGCTACCAGCGTCTGGTCGAAAAGCATAAATCAATACTGAGCCACTACGGCGAAATTCCGGATTTTGCCGAGCGCGAGGCTACCTTTATGGAGGCTATCGAGTTTATCCGTTCTATCCCGCACGTGGATGCCGAACACTTGGTCAATTCGTACATCAAAGAAGGCAAGAGCATTCTGGCTGAGGGCGCACAAGGCACGTTGCTGGATATTGATTTCGGATCGTACCCCTACGTAACTTCATCGAACACGACGACGGCCGGTGCGTGTACCGGACTGGGGGTGGCCCCTTCCAAAATCGGCGAGGTGATTGGGATATTCAAAGCCTACTGTACGCGCGTGGGCGGTGGCCCCTTCCCTACCGAACTGGACGACGAAACTGGCGAACAGCTACGCAAAATAGGCAACGAATTCGGTGCGACAACCGGACGGGCGCGCCGGACGGGATGGATTGACTTGCCCGCGCTGAAATACGCGATCATGCTGAACGGCGTCACCGAGCTCGTGATGACGAAAGCGGACGTGCTTAGCGGCTTTGACACGATCGACGTGTGCACGCACTATAAATATGATGGCGAAACGATCGATTACATGCCCTACGACATCATCTCCATACAGCCCGAACCGGTGTACGAATCCCTGCCTGGATGGAAGGAAGACCTGACCGGCATCACAAGGGTCGACCAAATACCGCAGGCGTTGAAGGATTACATTCAGTACCTGGAGTCGAATTTAGACGTACCGATCAAATACCTTTCCGTCGGACCTGACCGCACGCAAACACTGGTGCTCAGCTAGTTAAAACAAAACCCCCATGGTATCGCGCGCTTACCACTTGCAAGACAGCGAGTCGTTCACCCAAAAAGCATTGCAATGGGCCTCCCGTTTTGAAAGCGCGTGCTACCTGGATTCTAACGGCTACCGGGATAACTATGGCAACATTAACGTGTTTATTGCCGTGGGCGCATCCAATTCGCTCCTGGCAACCGAGGGCGACACCTTTGCCAGTATACAGCGCTTTGTAGACCAGCATCCCAACGAGTGGATTCCGGGGTTTTTCAGCTACGACTTAAAGAACGAAATCGAGGCACTGGAGTCCCAGCACCCGAACCTAACGGGTTTTCCGGAAGCTTATTTTTTCGCTCCCACGGCAACGCTACTCATCGGCAAGTACAATGTGGAGATTAAAAGCGAAAGCCCGGACGAAGTCATCAAGGCGATCGAAGCGACGCAAATCGAAGATCAAGCCCTGGGCTTTGAAGGGCGCTTGCGCTACCGTATGAGCCGTTCGGAATACGTGGACGCTTTCCAGCATTTGCAGGCTCACATCCGTCAGGGCGACATCTACGAAATCAATCTCTGCCAGGAATTCTACGCCGAAAAGACGAAGATCAACCCGCTAGAGGCCTACAAAAGACTGAACGCCATATCGCCAACACCATTTTCCTGTTTTTTCAGACATAAGCACCATTACCTCCTGTCTGCATCGCCCGAGCGCTTCCTATCCAAGAACGGCACTACCCTGCTGTCCCAACCGATCAAGGGCACCGCACCCCGAGGTAAGGAAGCCGTCGAGGATCAGCAAAACAAAGACGCGCTAGCACGCAATCCCAAGGAAGTGAGCGAAAACATCATGATCGTCGACCTCGTTCGCAATGACCTGACCAAAAGCGCCAAGCCGGGAACCGTCAAAGCATCGAATTTGCTGGATGTGCAAAGTTTTCGGCAAGTCCACCAATTGATTTCCACGGTTACCGCCCAAGTCGACGAAAACCTCTCGGCCACGCAGATTCTAAAAAACACGTTCCCTCCCGGTTCGATGACCGGCGCGCCTAAGATCAGCGCCATGAAATTGATTGATCAGTATGAAAAAAGCCGCCGCGGCATCTACGCCGGCGGCCTCGGATATTTTGGTCCGCAGGGGAATTTTGATTTCAGCGTGGTGATCCGTACCTTGTTATACAACGCCGAAACTGGCTATCTTTCCTTCCATACGGGTGGCGCCATTACCGCCGAAGCCAATGCTGAAAAAGAGTACGACGAGTGCCTACTGAAAGGAAAGGCGATCTTCGAAATGCTAAAAAGCTAGGCTGTGTCGCCAGCCGGAAAGCAGCTAGGCATCCTTTCCGACCACCACTTTCGCCATCTTGTCGAAATCCAGATAGGTGTTTGCGATACGCATGACCGCCTCGGCATCCATCCGTTTGATCGTATCCACGTAGTAATCGTAGTAATCAATATCCAGCCCGGAGAAAAACACATTTTTAAACTTGTCGCCATGGGCGAAAATGTTCTCCAGACTGCCGAGCATTGATCCCAGGATATAGCTTTTCACCACCTCCAGTTCCTCCGCGCTTACCGGCTCCGACCGCAACCGCCCGATTTCCTTCTCGATTTCGACGAGCGTGGCGCGCGTCGAGTCAGCCCCTACCTCCGTAGCAATCGTTAGGTAGGCGCCGTGCTGCAAGGATACGATGCCCGACCCGATGCCATAGGTGTATCCCTTGTCTTCCCGGATATTGGCCATCAACCTGCTTCCGAAGTAACCGCCCAGCAAAATATTGACAAGCTGTAATGCCGGAAAATCGGCATGCGATCGGCCGATCGTCCGGTTGCCAAGACGGATGGCCGACTGCAGGGCTTTAGGCCGGGGCAAATAAGTAAGCGGACTCGGATCAGCCGGGGGAGGCTGGGGATTGCTCCCCTGCGCATACGGGCTAGCTACGGGCCAGCCTTCCTCAAAATGCAAACGAAGCGCATCAACCAGCGCCGCATTTATCTTGCCCGAGACAATGATGGTACAGTTAGCCGGCGTGAACTGCTTTCGGTATAAACTGCGCAGGTCATCCTGTTTAATCTGGTCGTAGTCCTCCACTTCGGGCACGATACCATAGCGGTTGGACCCAAAAATTGCCGTTCCGAACGCCCGCCGCGCCACGAAGTCGTTCTTCTGCAAGGATACTTGGAGCCGTTGCTTCCCGTTGCGTATGTAGGTATTGAGTTCCCGTTCCGGAAACGTTGATTCGGTCAGGATGCTTTTCAGCAAAGGCAGGAGCTTGGGCGTATGCTTGTTCAGCGAAAACAGCTTGAGCGACGAATGGTCGTGGCTGAACTCGGGCAGCAGGTAGGCACCGTAGAAATCCACGGTATCCACAATTTGCGCGTGCGTATAGTTCGCGGTGCCGTCAAGCAACATACCGCAAGCCACGGTGTGCGGCAAGGTATGCTCCCCGCCGGAATAGTCATTGCCGAAAACCCATTCGATGCGTGTCAATTCCTGACTGCCACCATCAATCAAAAACAGGGTGGCGCCATTGCTCAAGGATAGGCGTTCGGGGCGTATGAGCTCGAACCCGGCGATGGGGTGTGACGCCGGGGGTATGGTTCTATCGATCATCTTCTGGCTGGGCTAAATAAACAAGGGTGTTGGAGTTTTCAGCACGAAAAATAGACTGGGCTACCCGCTGCACGTCGTCCGCCGTCACATCGGCATATTTCGCAATATCGCGGTTATAGTCTTCGGCGTCTCCGAGCAACTCGTAATACGCTAGGTTCATCGCCTTGTTGAGGATGCTCATCTGCGAAAACTCGAAATTGGATTCAATCCTGTTTTTCGTTTTTTCGAGTTCTTCCGGCGTCACTAGCTGGTCTTTAATAGCGGCGAGCACGCGCCAAATAGCCGCTTCAGCATCGGCTACGGATACTTGAGGCAATGGCTTGCCCTCGATGACCACGAGGCTAGTGTCGATGCTGTCCGTGCTGTACGCGTTTACCTGGCTAAACAGCTCTTCTTCCTTGACCAGGCTGCGGAACAAGCGCGCGGACTGACCGCTTCCCAACAGGTCGGTCAGCAGGTCGGTAGCGTGATAATCCGCGTCCAGGCGTGCCGGCCCGTGAAACGCGATATAAATGGCGTTGACAGGCACGGCTGCCTCCACCACTTCACGTCTGGCCTCCGTCTGCGCAGGTTCCTGCGGCAGGGAGCGGACAAGTGGCTGTTCGCCAGGAATCAGGCCGAACCATTTTTCCACCAATTGCCGGACTGCGTGGGTATCGATGTCGCCGGCAATCACCAGTATCGCATTGCTCGGGTTGTAATGCTTCGCAAAAAAGTCGCGCACATCGTCCATGCGGGCATTTTCGATATGCGACAGTTCCTTGCCAATGGTAGCCCAGCGGTAGGGATGCGCTTGGTAGGCCATCGGTCTTAGGCGCAGCCAAACGTCGCCATACGGCTGGTTGAGATAGCGTTGCTTAAACTCTTCGCAGACGACATTGCGCTGTACTTCGAGACCCTTTTCGTCAAATGCCAAGCCCAGCATCCGATCACTCTCCAGCCATAGTGCGGTTTCGAGATTAATCGCTGGCAAGCTCAGGTAATAGTTCGTGATGTCATTGCTGGTAAACGCGTTATTTTCACCGCCGACCTGCTGCAATGGACCGTCGTAACTGGGGATATTGACAGACCCGCTAAACATGAGGTGCTCAAACAAATGAGCGAAACCAGTTTGTTGGGGATCCTCATCGCGGGCCCCCACACCATACAGGACGTTGACCACGGCCATTGGCGTAGCATGGTCTTCGTGCACGATCACGCGCAGTCCATTGTTGAGGGTAAATTTACTGAACGGTACCATGTTGTTGCTTCGGGGTTTCGTTGTCGTCTGATTCGGAGTGCAAACCTACTTAATTTAATCCGAAAACCGAGTGGCCGACACTTTTCTGCCGCGCCAAAAACAGCCCCCGGTATAGGTAGCCATAAGGTCCGTGATGGTAGAAATACGGTTAGCAAATCGCGAAAACGCCGCGAATACCAGTTGGGGCTAAGTCGCGCGCCGGCCCGTACAAAACCATTCCGTCCTGTCCGGTGTTATCCTTGCATGAAACGCGCATTTTTCAAAACGCTGGTCCGGATCAACAACCGCGTATTACCTAAACTGTCTGGCAAGGATCCCAGCAAGCTCAGCAAGGCACAACAGGCCATTCTGGCTTATCGGTATTGGGCGTTAGTCAATTCCCTCTGACGGGTTGCCTCCGATGGCCTCACGGCTTTTACGCCGGTTGAGCGTGGAGCGGATATTGAGGTACTCCACAAGCACGGAGAACGCCATCGCAAAGTAGATATAGCCTTTCGGGATGTGCTGCTCGAAGGCTTCCGCCGTCAGGGACACGCCAATCAGCAGCAAAAACGCGAGCGCCAGCATCTTGACGGTTGGGTGCTTATTGACAAAATCGCTAATCGTCTTGGCCGATATCATCATGACAACCACCGCGATAATGACCGCCGCAATCATCACGCCGATATCGTCCACCATGCCGACGGCGGTAATAACCGAATCGAGGGAGAACACCAAATCGAGGATCAGGATTTGCATGATCACGTTGCCAAAAGTGATGGCCTTGCCTTTGATCTGATGGCGTTCCTCTTCGCCCTCCACCCGGGTATGGATTTCGGTTACGCTTTTGTAAATCAGGAAGAGTCCCCCAGATAGCAGGATTAAATCCCTCCCCGATAAGGTGAGGTATCTATTCCACGTCTCGGACGTGACTTGCACCCACTCGGCCGCATTAAATAAAGGCTCCGTGAGCGACATGATCCACTGTAGGGAAAACAACAGGCCTACGCGCATAAACATGGCGAGCAACAGGCCGAGCTGGCGCGCCCTTTTTTGCTGTTCTGCGGGTAGTTTGCCGCTGAGGATGGAAATAAAAACAATGTTGTCGATGCCAAGGACGATTTCCAGAACGGTCAGCGTGACCAAGGAAATCCAGATTTCGGGATTAGCGAGCCATTCCATACAGGGTGTTTTTTACGGCGTAAATGTACACATTGATTTTTTATATGCACAAATGGCGGCACCAAATTTTGGTACCGCCATCCAAACCTAAAAACAAAACAAACAAAATACCTTTCTGGTTTTCGTACCCCGCGTTTTCTTTACTTAAGCACCTCGCGTGCGATGACGAGCTTTTGGATCTCCGACGTCCCTTCGCCGATGGTGCACAGCTTGGCATCCCGGTAATATTTTTCCACAGGAAAATCCTTGGTATAGCCGTATCCGCCGAAAATCTGCACGGCTTCGGTAGCGCATCGCACCGCCACTTCAGACGCATAGTACTTTGCCATCGCCGAATACTTCGTCACGTCGCCTCCCTTATTCTTAATCGCCGATGCCTGCCGGATGAGCAGTTCAGCCGCCTCGATTTCGGTTGCCATATCGGCCAGTTTGAAGGAAATACCCTGAAAGCTGGCTATGGGCTGGCCAAACTGGTGCCGCTCCTTGGCATATTTCACGGCCGCGTCAAACGCACCCTTGGCGATACCCAATGCGAGTGCCGCGATGGATATGCGGCCGCCGTCCAATACTTTCATCGCCTGCTTGAACCCGTCGCCCTCGCGCCCCAAAAGATTCGCTTTGGGAATCCGGCAATTATCGAATATCAGCTCGGTCGTTTCCGAAGCCCGCATGCCCAGCTTGTTTTCCTTCTTGCCGTGCGAAAAGCCCGCCGTACCGCGCTCCACGACAAAGGCTGACACGCCACCCGACTTCCCTTCCTCGCCTGTGCGCGCCATCACCACAAGCAGATCGCCACTTTTGCCGTGCGTAATCCAGTTTTTGGTACCCTCGATGACGTATTCGTCCCCGTCCAGCACCGCCGTAGTGCGCATGCGCAGGGCGTCCGAGCCGGTGTTCGCTTCGGTGAGGCCCCAGGCTCCAATCCATTCGGCGGAAGCCAGTTTTGGCAGCCAGCGCCGTTTCTGCTCCTCGTTGGCAAAAAGCATGATGTGCCCGGCGCAAAGCGAATTGTGGGCGGCAAGCGAAAGCCCTACCGAGCCGCACACCCGCGCCACTTCCACAATGACGTCAACGTATTCGTGGTAACCGAGACCGGCACCTCCATATTCCTCGGGCACAAGGACACCCATGATGCCCAACTCGCCCATTGCCTTAAAGGTCTCCATGGGAAAATGTTGCCGCTCATCCCAGTCCATCACATGCGGACGAATCGCTTTCTCTGCAAAATCCCGGACCATTTGCCGAACCATTTCCCTGTTACCGTCCGCTTCTATATCGTGTAATTGCTGCATGGTCTACTGTTGGTTTTAAGCAATGATAGGCAATTCACTACGGATTTAAAACCATAGAAAATACGGTGAAACGTAGAATAAAACGGTTTCGGGTACAATTATGCAATCGGCGGGAAGTATAAGGGGAGAAATAGCCCTAACCCGACAAAAATACGTGGACGATAAATTTTTCAATTTTATAAGCACGCTGTCCCTTCGAAGGAAAAGAGGGTGCGGACGGATGTCGGCACGGGCACGGTACTGAACCGGAGAAGTCTGCGGTTACTTTCCGTATTCACTGGGGCTTTTGCCGGTTTCCTTCTTAAACACCTTGCTGAAATATTGCGGATCCTGGAATCCAACTTGGCTAGCCACGTCTGCCACGCGAAACTTGCCCGTCGCGAGCAATTGGCGGGCATGCTTCATCCGAAAATCCTTAATAAATTCCGAGGGGGTTAACCCGATCAAGGCTTTCAGCTTGCGGAAAAGGTGCACGCGGCTCAACCCTACTTGATCGCCCAGATATTCAACAGTCAAGTTGGCTTGGTCGAGATTTTCGGCCAGTATAAGCTGTAGCTTAGCCAACAGCTGCTCATCATAGCTGTTGAGCGTTCCTTCCGCGGCTACGGTCGGGTGTGGGGCCGTGCGGTATTTTTCGTGCAGGATCTTGCGGTTTTGCAGTATGTTCCTGATCCTGGCTTTCAATTCCAAGATGCTGAACGGCTTGCTGATGTAGTCGTCTGCCCCCTGCTCCAGTCCCTCCAGTTTATGAATCTGCGAGCTACGTGCCGTCAAGAGAATTACTGGGATGTGACAAAGGTCTTTGGTAGTTTTGATCACCTTGCACAACTCATAACCGTCCATTTTTGGCATCATGACGTCACTAACGATCAAAGCAGGGCCTATACGCTGCGCCTTTTTGAGTCCTTTTTCGCCATTATTGGCGGTAGCGACTTCGTATTCGGCACCTAATTGCCCAGCAAGGTATGTACGGAGATCTTTATTGTCTTCGACTACCAAGATTATTTCACGCTCCTGGCGATCGTCGTCATGCGTCTGGTTAACGATCACGGTGTCTTGGTACTCAAGTGGTACCGGCTTTCGGAATGGGTGTGGCGGTTCCGGTTGGGTTTGGGAGGAGGATTGCAAAGGCAGATTGATGGAAAAAGCGGTTCCCGCATTGCGTTTGCTTGCTACCGTGATGGTTCCGTCCATTACCTCTACGAGCAGCTTGGTCACCGAAAGCCCAATCCCCGCCCCATAATTACTTTTGCCTTTTTTATAAAACCGGTCGAATACCCGTTCGGCGGTCGATTCGTCCATACCTTGTCCGGTATCCGTTACTTCAAACTGGTAAATACCGTCTTGGCAAGACACATGAATGGCTATCTCGCCTCCGCTAGGCGTAAACTTGAACGCGTTAGACAACAGGTTAAAGAATATTTTCTCCAGTTTATCCCGATCGATCAACAGCGGGACCTCTTCGATATTCTGTTCGGTATAACGGAGCTTGATGCGTTGTTTATCGGCAAGGGCCTTGAAATTGTCAACGATTTCGCGCATCAGCGGAGCCAGGAAAAGCGTTTGGTGCCGCACCACGTGATGGCCCGCTTCCAGTTCCCTGATTTCCATGATCTGGTCGATGAGGTGTAGCAAACGCTTCGCATTGAAGAGCATGATCTTCAATCGGCTCCGAAGCCAGTCGTTGCCCACCCGGGCACTTATTATTTCTTCCAGGGGACTTACGATCAATGTCAATGGTGTCCTGAACTCATGCGACACATCAATAAAATACGTCAACTTGAGGTCGTGTATTTCCTTCCATTTTTCCTTCTCCAACTGCTCGAGCTTCAGGTGGTGCTTGAGTTGGGTACTCTTGACGGCATTGTAACGGACGACCAGGAATCCCGCTACAATCAGTATGGCATAGATCAGGTAAGCCCACGCCGTGCGCCACGGTGGGGGCAACACGACGATTCGTAGCTCAAGTGGCTCTTCATTCCAAAGCCCGTCGTTGTTGGATCCCTTGACCATGAAGGTGTAGGAACCCTCCGGGAGGCGCGTATAGGTGGCGCTTCGCCTGTTTTGGCTGTATATCCAGTCCTCGTCAAAGCCTTCCAGGATGTAGGCGTATTGGTTGTTTTCCGGTCGTACGAAGTTTAGCGCCGCGAAGTCCAAGCTGAGTATGGATTGCGAATGGCGAAGCGTGATCGCGTCTGTTTTGTGCAACTCCTGCGCAAGTATTCCGGTTTCATCCCCGGGAAAGACCCGCTTGTTGGATACGCTGATGCTTGTGAGAACCACGGGCGGTAAATAGCTATTGTCCGGCAAGCGCAAGGGGTCCATGATGACATAACCATTGCTGCCTCCGATCAGGAATTCGCCATTCGTGGTTTTATGGAATGCACCTTCATTGATTTCCTCTAGCGGGAATCCGGATGAATAATGATAATTTTTGATTGCAGGTTCAGTCTGGGGTTGGTATTTGCTCAGGCCGGTAAGCGTTACGAACCAGAGGCTTCCCGCATCATCCTGCATGGTCCCCATGACGATATTATTGGCAAGTCCGTCGCCGGCATGGATCCGGTTGACGGCCTCCGTGGAGGGATCATAAGCCAATACCCCGGCTCCATTGGATGCAAACCACAGTGTACCCGAGTGATCTTCAAAGATGTGGTTAAACTCATCGACAAGTACCGGCTGGCCACGGATTTCCATTTGGTCCCGTTGCGAAATATCGCCCGTATGCCGATCGAACACCACAATACCCTTTCCTTTGGTCGCCAGGATCAATTTTCCGCTTTCGGCGAGGTGTATACTCTTTACCGCATGGTTGCCAAGGTAGTCCTGCAACGCTTCCTGCCCGTCGAATTGCACAAACATTTTCGATTTCGCGTCGAAATAAAAAACGCCACCCCGGCTGTCCGTGCCCAGCCAGAGCCCACCCTGTGGATCTTGGACGATGCAGTTGATAATCGCATCGCGCATCACTTCGTAAGCAGGCTGGCCGGCGGATGGGTAGGCTACCAATGCATAGGTTTGCGGATCAAGCAGGTGCAAACCCTCCCGGAATACGCCCACCCACACTTGCCCATCTCGATCGGTCAGCAGCGATTTGACCGTTCCGTTTGGTCTTTCCTGTTGCTGGTGGGCCGTCCGCTTCGCATCCAGGATACTGATTCCACCGCGTTCGGTGCCAATAATCAATTCGCCATTCCCGGTCTCGGCAAAGGCGCCGACGACGTTATAACTCAGCGATGTGCGATCAAAGGGCAAGTGATAAAAATGCTGGAACCGCTGGTTGTTTTCGTCAAACAGATTTATTCCACCAAAATATGCCCCCACCCACACCGTACCTTTCCGATCTTTGAAAATAGCACGTATACTACTATGGGACAACCCGCGAACATTCCCCTCTTGATACCCAATACGATTGACCACACGATCGCCGTCGATGATATCCAATCCATCGAACGTCCCGATCCAGAGCCTACCCCGATCATCCAGTTCAAGTGCCCGGATATTATCGTTGGACAGTCTCCACGCTTCGTTGCTGGCATGGTGGTGATACTGGCCGACGAGTCGCCCGGCGGTATCCATGACAAACAGTCCGCTACCGTAGGTGCCTGCCCAAACGCGGTCTTCGGCATCCACCAGCAAAGCCTCTACCCGCGAGTTGCTCTTGTCTTGGAGAAAGCCATCGGTGGGCACACGCTCCAGCACACCTTTCCGCCTATTGATTCGATAGATGCCAAACTGGGTCGTTCCCACCCAAATATTGCCTTTCTTGTCTTCATGGATTGCGCTCACCAGACTCATGCGCTGGATATCCGCTGGGCGATCCGGCAGAAAATCGGTATGGAAAGCACCCGTTGATTCATCAAACAGGAACAAGCCGTATCGGCCACCGATCCAGATGTTTCCGGTCCGGTCTATCCACAAGACTTGCAAGGCCGACGTCTCGTATTCGCCTTTGGGTAGGCTATAATTGTGGAAAACATGCCATTTTCGATCGTACTTGCTCAGCCCATTTTCGGTGACGGCCCAGATATTGCCCAACCCATCCTCCTTAATATCGTAGATAATATTGCCTGCGATACTGGTGCTGTCGTCAACCAAATGTCGGAACACCTCAAACGAATAGCCGTCGTACTTGTTCAGCCCATCGCGCGTACCCATCCACATAAAACCAAACCGGTCTTGGTGTATGCTCAGTACGGAACTTTGGGAAAGTCCTTCCTTGACACCCAAATGATTGAAGTGCACGGTGCTACTCATGGACGTTTGTGCCCTAACCGGGCGAACACTGGCCATGTGGCACACCAACGCGACCAGCACTGCCCCCAAGTAGTATTTCACGTTAACTTTCATTGGCCCATCAAATCAATGATAAATGTAACCATCGTCCGCCAAAGAAACAATGTGTCAATTGTTTATTAACACTAACCTAACGTCAAGTTTCTTCCCGTTACTCCAGTTGGAAGATTGCGAATTGGTGCGTTTGTTCGAGCGTGAGTTCAATCGCCGCCCCACCTTCGACCAACCGGTACGAAACGGGCATATCTCCAAACAGGAAGCGCACATCGGCGGCTTGCACCGGCAGGTGGATACGTGCCGTATCAGCACCGTGTTCTTCACGGTAGACAATAAGATGCCGCGCCGATCCCTTGTGGATGGCTTGGAATCCGGTCCATGAGAAACCGTTCGGCTCGGCGCCAATGGGCAACAAGACTGACTCGTGCAAATCCGCAGCGATGGCACGATAGGAAGCCGTCAGTTCGTCCAGTCCCGCACCATCGTCGTTCAATCCCGTCAACTCCATCCACGCCAATGGTTGAGCACCCATCGTGGTGCCAAAAGCATACCGCAACCCCACCCGATGTGGTGCAAGCGGATCGTCGGCTTCATAGGCTTTCTGATTTCTAAACACATTGAGAAACTCGATCTGCAGGCGCTCAGCAGGCATGTATGCGGAGAGCAGCCACAGGTTGCGCAGCGATCGGTACGGGTAATAGTTGCCCCAGTCAGTATATCGGTTTTCCAAGAAAACGTTACCAAATTCCTGGAAAAAGTGGTAGCCCGTCCGTTGGCCGGCGGTGACGTCCATGTTGAATACCGCTTCGCCACGGGTGGCCTCCATCACCTTACCAAAGAGCTTCCGCAGGTTCTGCTCCGATGCCTGGCTCGCCAAGGACATGCCGTCGATCTTGAAAACACGGATACCGAAAGCCTGATAATAGCCGATCAGGATATCAGCGTCCCGTTCCCACAATTCGTAGTCGTTTTCTTTACTAGGATTGAACCACAAGCATATTTCTACATCTTTCTCCCGTGCGCTTGCGACGAGTGGTGCCAATCCGCGTGGAAAACGCTCGGAATGGGGCAACCAATCCTCGTCACTCCAATCGTCCCATTTCATTCCCGCTTTGGAAGCAGAATTGCGGGACAAGCCCTGTTGCCACCCGTCATCCAATTGCAGGTGTGTGATCCCCAGCTCGGACGCCCGTTCGATTTCCGCCAGGATAAAGGCTTCAGTCATGCGGCTATCCTTGCTCCGATCGCCCCAGGTATTGGCCAGGAGCATCCCATCCCGTTCGGGCACAAATTGGCGTATATTTTTCTGGTAGGTGATCAAGTCCGCGGATTGCTGCCACGGCGTTGACCCGGTCAGGCCGATTGCATAACCATACCCGGGCAGCCATTCCCCGGACAAGGTACTCGGGGATATTCCTAACCCGTGGACGGTCATCCCGGCGTGGTCTACCTGAAAGTCAAAACCCGGGTAATGGGCTTGACTGTCGCCAATGGGCGCCTCTTTCAGTACAAAGAAATACAGGTCTTTGCCTACATGTTCCCCGACGATGACATTGGCGCTGACCTGTTCCTTTTGCCGATAATTCACGAACGTATTGACCTGCACGGGATTGTCGTGGTAGTCTGTTGCTTCGCGAAAGGAAACCGCTTTGAAGCGCCAATGCTTATCCGCGAACGGCACCATGCCCATCCGTGGCAGCTCCGCTCGGGTACCATCCCGCTGTTCGATCATTTCGCGCCCGCCGCTCGGCGCCCATTCCCAATACGGTAATGCGGACTGTCCGCGAAAATGAAATGCGTGTCTGATGGCCGGGCTGTCATCGTATACACGGATGGTTCTTTTTACATCGACTCCGCCCACGGTCAGCTGTATTTCAACCAGGAGGTGTTTATTTTCGTACGGATTGGCTTGGAACTCGTGCGAATGCAAGGTTGCATTAACCGGTCTTTCCCCTTCTGGAAGCAAGAGGTCGGGGGCCGGACGCTGGATGACGAAGCGCTTGCCCGTCCGTTTGTCTATCATTTCCAGCAACATGAGGTTACCTTCGTTCCACGCGTAGCGATGCTCTAACTGTCGATTTTCAATACGAAGCGTATCGTCCTGCAGTACGGCGGATGTGGGGCTAATGGCTTGTGGTGGCGCAGCGATTGCCTGTATACCAATCAAGATCGAAAAAGCGAACAACGTATAGTTCATGGGAACGGGATAAGTTTACGGGTTTCGTTCAATTAACTGATTTTTTTGACCTGGTCTTTTGACCAAATCGAAGGCGTCAAACACCTTGTTGTCCAGCGTATACGCTTTATAGGACAGTGTCTGTCCATCGATGGAGATGACTTGGTAGGTTTGCAGGTTGCCAGCACGCTTTTGCATCCACGGGTGCTCACTCACATCGTATGTCTTCCGTCCCGCTACTGACACGACGTACACGGTGCCTGTATCCTCGTCCCACTGTTGCAGACCGGAGATGACTTTGTTCCCCCGGCCATAGACGTGGTCGTGTCCTTGCAACACCAAATCGACGCCGTATTTGTCTAACAAAGGCTTCCAGTTTTCGAGTACGCCGCGGTTTACACGGCCTTCGGCACCGGAGATCACGGGATGGTGAAACATGACGATGACCCAGTCTTTATCGGTTTCGGCAAGCCGCTCTTCCAGCCATCGGGCCTGTTCTTTGATCCCGTCATTGGAATCCAAACAAATAATTCGCGTGTGCTCGTAATCGGTGTAGTATGTCCTGTCCTCGAATCCGGCAGGTCCGTTGCCGGGGAAGTTAAACTGGGTAGGCCAGAAGGGGCTGATACCGGTTTTGTCGCCTTCCTCGTCCTTGACGTATTCATGGTTGCCGGGCGTAATGAGCTGGGGCCTCGATGCCAAGATATGGCCCCCCGCTTCAAACCATTCCCCCCACTCGTAGTCGTTTTGCGAATGGTTTATCAGATCACCGGCATGCATGACAAACGCTGCTTGGGGTGCCTGTTGGTTAGCGGCGCGGATCACCCGCGCCCAAAGCGGCAACACATCATTCTGGGCATCACCTAAATAGATAAACTCAAATTTGTCTGATTCACCCGTTGGCATGGAAAAATCGATCCATTCGCTCCAATAGGTCCCATCACCTACGCGGTAGACGTACGGTTGGGCTGGCTGGAGGTTGCCTAAGGTCGCGCTGTGGTAAAGTGCGGTATCACCTTGGAGGGTGACGAGCGCCGTACTCGAGGCAGCTTCCTCTTCCGGAGATCGGTAGAATCTGACGTTCGTCACGTCTGCAGACCATTGGATGCGGGGGTTATCGGCTTGGGTACCCGTACGCCAGGTGATGGTCCGCTCGGTTTCGCTATTTTCACCAAACGTCATGACTATGCGGTCAGGAATGCGCGACGCGGCATGGTCAAACTGGAGGTGCTCGGGAGGCAGGTTTTTCTCGAAAGGCTGGCCATAAGCCAAGCCGACCGAAAAAATAGCCAGGAATATCCCGCATATTGTTAATTGCTTCATCAGTTGGATTTTGATGTATGTTATGGCGCCCCAACCACGGGATCGGGGATTACCAAAAAAGGCCGGCAATTAGTTTACCGGCCTGTTGTCAAGATTAGTTGGATCGTGGCTCACGCCATCGGCCGCGAACGACCGCACACCCGGTATGCTTAGCGGACGGTTCCGTCCGAATTTTTGACCCAGCCTACCGTCCAATCGTTGGCGGCGTTCCGCACTGCACCCACGAAAGGCGCATCGGAGAAGAAGCTGCCCAAGCTCGATGGATTGAATGCGCTGGTGGTTTCCGCATCGGGAATGAAATCACCAACAGCGATACCGGCGATTTCAGCTAGCTCCGGGTCGTCGCCGTCGAATCCGGTCACGTTATTGTGAAAGGGGTTCTGCAATTGGCCATCGCCATCGATATAACCCTGAAACGGGTTTCCATTGTCCGTATCATCGCGGAACGGATCCCGTGGGACATTAAAAATATAGGAATACGCAAACACGGTGGATCCATTCAGGTCAGTGACCTGCACCTCATCGTTCAGACGCAAGCCACGGCGTGGAAATTCAGCGATAATCGTGTTGTACACTTTTGCACTGCTTGCTGCCCGCAGGCGCATACCATGGGTATTGTCAACATCTGTTCCAGGACCTAATACCGTCACGTTAGCGATGTGTGGTGACGCGGTTTCCCGCACCGAAAACTCGTCGTTGTCGTCATCGATGGTTGTGGTGACAATGGCAAACTGCACGTTGCCCGAGTAGTCGTCACCAAACCGAAATCCACCTCCCAAGCAATCCGTTGCTACCAGGTATTTAAAATTAGCGTCGCCACCTGTTACCATAAAGCCCTCGCCATCGGCCTTATAGACTTGGATGTTTTGGATTTTAGTACCGGCAGTGACTCCACGGGTTCTGAAGCTGCGGTTGCCACCGTACTCCAACCGCAAGTATTCAATCGTACCGCTACCATCGTCCACCCGCAGGTTAACCCATCCCCAATCGCCGGGGGCCGCATCGCCGGTCAGCGACTTGTCCGACGTAATTACAATCGGGGCGTCCGCTGTACCCGTAATCGAAACGGTGGAACCGGACTCCAAGTCGATATCGACGACCGGATTGGCACTGGTATTGGCATACAGCTCAACACCTTCCTCGATTGTCAACGATGACCCGGCTTGGAAACGCATTGCCTTATTCAGGTAGTACTTGCGACCCGTCACGAACTTGTAGGACACGCCTCCCTCGATGATTTCGTCTTCCGGAATATCGACTTCGTACAACGTTTCCCCGCCGATGCTAATGGTTCCGTAAGCGAGCGTGCTGACCGTGAGTGAAATCCGATCGGATTCCACATTCTGGGTGTTTACCAAGGAAAAATCGAACGCAAACTCTTCGCCTTCCTCCGCCGATTCGGGCACGCTTTGATTGGAATAGGTGTAGGTAGTGGCGTTGGCTGATAGTGCGACGCGCTCCAGCAATCCCCCACCCCTGAACACCAATAGTTCCTTGTTGCCTCCTTCGGCATTCAGGTTAAAATCGACCGATATCGTTTCTCCCCTTTTTACCTCCAAGACGTCACCATCCGCGAAGGCGATACTCGGATTCCCAAAGGTCGGTGTGTCCGGATCTTTGGTACACGAGCTGATGATCAATACGACCATCGCCAACATAGCCATGCCGACGACGGAATACGTGCTTTGTTTTACTTTTCTCATCTTTCTGATTGTTTGTATTTGATTAACTAATATGTTATCGAATGGTTCCGTCCAGGTTTTTAAACCACGCTCCGGTAACCGTCCAGTCATTGCCTACGCTTTCAACCGCACCGATAAAGGCAGCCGGCGAGAAGAAGGCCCCGAGGCTGGATGGATTGAAGCCCGAAGCTTCCGACCCAACGAAATTCGTTAGGGAAACACCCGAAGTCGATGTCTCGCTGATGTTATAGTTGCCACTTTCGAAAAAGAAAGACTCGGCTTCTTGCGAAAAATTGACCCGGTTGTTGAACGATCGCAGGTTGTCCATCATCATTTCGTTCCCCAACGAACTTATCGGCAGGTCTTCCACCCGCACCGCATCATCGGGAAATTCGGTGACGAGTACGTTTTGGATATTGCCTAGCGCCCCCCGCCGTATCCGGATTCCCCGGCGTGTCCCGGTATTGAGGTCGGGCTGGTAGCCATTGCCAATGAGGGTTAAATTTGCGATTCGAAACTGTGTCCGTGGCGTGAGTTCAAAATTACCTTCGTCATTCCTGAACTCCAACGACCGAGCTTGGTTCCAGAAATTGACAGGCACCAGCGTGGCCTGTCGGTCGGTCTGGAATATCCAGAACTGCCCATTGCCCTGCCATCCGTGCTCAGCCCACACCCCATAACCACCGTGGCCGATCGCGCCAATGTATTTAAGGTTTACCCGACCTCCCCTCATTCTGAATGCCGTGTTTTCGTTTTTGTACACTTGCACATACTCAACACGCGTATTGGATCCCACGCCACCCATATTGAGTGCGTGCAGGCCATTTTTGCCCGCGTACTCGATCCGTACATACCGAAGTGTGCCGGAGTTGTCATTGGGTTGGTTTCCCCCGTACCGATACCCACCGTCGATGATGGTGGCTCCTTGGTTGGTCGGTGCATGGCCATATAGGGTAATGCCACCCCAATCCGTGGACGTGGGCGTTTCCCCACGCAGCACGTTCTCGCTGGTAAACACGATCGGGTCGGTCGCCGTCCCTTGCGCGTTGATCCGGGCACCCCTTGTGACAATAATTCGCGACACCCGATTGGGGTCGGGCGACGTGCGGAAATAAACGGACGAGCCCGCTTCGATAGACAAAACGCTATTGTTTTCAATAGAGAACGTGCTGTCTACCACGTAGGTCAGCGCGGATTGGAAGGTATAATCACTGTTTACGCGACCTTTGACTACCCGCACCTCGGTTCCATTCACAGTCTCAACGGTTTCGCTAAACGTACGCCTGACAATGATTTTCAGTTCGTAGTCCGCTTTTCTGTTATCCGTATCGTAGAGTTCGAAGGTGAACACATTTTCAGTGCCCACTTCTTGGTCCCCCGGCACGGTGTACTCAAACGTGTATGCCGCCGATATTTTGCCGTCGTAGACAATGGTTTCGTAGGGCGCACCGTCTTTCAACACCCGAAATTCGGTCAAGCCACTGGCCGCCTGTAGTTCGAAGTCGAGGAATACGTCGTTGCCCGGTTCCTGCACAATCTCCGGCGGCCCAGAAAACAACACCAACAGTGACGGTCCAGACAGTTCAAATGTCTTTTCCCGCTCACACGATATCCATACGAACGTTGTCAATAAAAGATATGTGGCTATTTTTCTCATGTCTTTCTTTCTTCTTTCTTAAAGCCTGAAACCAACCCCTATGCGTGACCACCATCCAAAATAGGCGATACGGCTAATGTGTTCGCGCTGTCCTTGATAGCGCACGTTGGGCGCATTGGTAATGTTCACCCATTCGCCGAATACCCGCCACCGCGGATTGATCGCATAGGACGCATTCGCATCGACATGGAACCGGTATTCCTGGTAGATGTCGCTATCCGCGTGGGACGCCAGCGAATTGACAAACGTACCGTTGTAATTACCCATGATGCGCGCCGAAAATCCCTTATAATCCATGGCTAATGAAGCATTGAAGGTGTGTGGCGCCTGTCCGGGAAGGGAAATTCCTTGGCGGTCTTGGGTAAAGGCATCCGAATGCGCAAACGTGTAGTTGAGATCGACGTTGAGGTGTCTGAAAAATCCAGGCAAAAAGTCCAGTGAACGCACCGCATTGACCTCAACGCCCATTACCTGCGCCCGTTCCCCGTTTTGCTCTTGTTGGAACCGGAATCCCATCGTCCCCGGATAACCCGGAAAATCACTGGCCAGCGCGGGATCAAGGCGACTAAACTGGAATTGGTCGATGTCTTTGTAAAACGTGCCGACCGACAGGATTCCGACATTGGCAAAATACCGTTCAAACATCAGGTCGAAATTCCATGCGCGGGCGGGCTTCAAATCGGGATTACCGAGCCGCAAGGTGATCGCATCCGCATCGTAATTGACAAAGGGCACGATATCCACAAAATTGGGGCGGGCATAATTCTTCAGTGCCGAAAAACGTAGCGCGGTGTATGGGTCGAAACTGTACTTGAGGTGGATATGTGGCATGAGGAACCCATAACTGTTCCCTCCTGCTATGGGGGTACCCTGCACGTCCGTCCCTACCCGAAACACTTCGTAGGCATCGTACCGCACATCGTTGTACTCATAGCGAAGGCCCGCCAAAACCATCAATTTATCGACTTGGGCCCTTCCCATCACATAACCCGCATAGATATCCTCGTACGCATCATACGTATCGTTGAGGGAGAGTCGTTCGGCGTCCCAAGCGTCATCGGATGTGGTCAACAAGAGCCTATTATCCGCGATGTAATTCCGGAACGGATCCTTGCCAATCAGCGGGCCAAACCGGTAGTCGGATTCCAAAAACCGGGTCGGTTCAGTCCGGGATATCACCCGCAGGAACGCCTCGTTGGTGTTGATCAGGTTATTGGGGTCGTTAAACCCAAGAACCTGGTTATTCCTAAACTTCGAGTTGGTCTGTGACCGCACCTTCCCCCCAAATTTGATGTATGCCGGATATTGGTCGGCAATGTCGATGTATTTTGTAACATCCACCCGGCCCACCATATTAGTCGCATCCGTCGTTTCGTGGTCTTCTTCGTACCGCCTGAAATCACGATAGAAAAAGGGGTCATAGATATCCTGCTCGTGTGATGCCGACCTGAAATGGGGCACATCGGCACGGATACCCCCGGGGTTGTCTGCCACAATGGTAACCCCGTCGTGTGCAAAATCGCCCCGATCCGAGCTAAACACCCGATCAGACAACGTATAATAGCCTCCCCACTCGATACGCCACGTATCCAGCGTATGTTCGCCTTGCAGGTTGAAACTTTGGTTGGTCTTTATCTCATCCCAGATATTGATGTCGCGTCGGATCCGTCCGTCGGTGATGGAATCCAGGGTTTGGTAGACTGAACCGCTTCTATCCAAATCAAAGCGGAATCGGTTTCTCATGTCGTTGTCTTCCCGCCGATTGAACATGTAATTAAAGACGAGTTCATGATTGTCGTTAAATCGATAATCCACCGTCGCCGTCGCACCAAGGCGTTCCCTGATATTGACGGTGTTTCGGTATTGGTAATTTGCCATCACCGTGGCACTTTCACCCGTTTGTTGGATGGGCCGCGGTATGCCTTGCCAAGCGCCATCGATGCGGTCTTCCGAATTGTTGGTGCTGTAGTAGCTCCCACTGAGGATGACCCCCAGTCTACCGTTCGTATTACTGGGATCCGCAAAGAAACGTTTGTCCAGACGGAGCTTGCCTATTCCATTCGCCGCACCCGAAATATCATTATAGCCCATTGCCCCTTCAGCACGCACGCCGAGTGTCAACCGACGGGCTACCGGTGTTTTCAAGTTAATCACCCCACCGATCGCGTCGCCATCCATATCCGGTGTCGGCGCTTTCGTGATCTCCATGCTTTCCAGTTGGTCTGCAGGGATTAAATCCAGGGCTTCGTTTCGCGAACCACTTTGCTGTACGCTCGGCATTTGCTCACCGTTGATTTGTATCGTGGTAAAATGCTGTGGGGTGCCTCGTATCGATACGGTGGAACCCTCTCCCTTGTCGCGCTGGATATTGACGCCCGGCACCCGCTGCATGGCCTCCGCCACGTTCAAGTCGGGAAAGCGGCCCATCAGGTCAGCGGAAATAATATTTTTGATGTTGTCGGCCATGCGTTGCTGGTTGAGCGCGCGTTGTTGGCCCTCCAAGGAGGCTCGTACCTCCACGGCCTCAATGTCTTCGGTATCCCCACCCATTTCGATCGTCCCCAAATCGACCTCCGTATCGCCGATATTGACATCCATCCGCTTCGATCCAAAACCCATGAAGCTCACCACGACCACCTGAGGTCCACGTTGCGTCGTGCGCAAGGAGAAAGCCCCATTGTCGTCGGTCGACGTACCGCCAACACCGCCCATGATCGCAATGGAAGCACCAACCAACGGGCCGTTAGTCGTGGCATCCACGACCCGCCCCCGTATGGCCGTTCCTTGCGCCTGACTGGTTTGGGACACGAACACGACGAACACGAAACAAGCGAACAAAATTCTACGTATCATCATCAATATTTTTGCTCCTAGCGGACGAGTAACCATTTATAGCAGAAAAGCGAGCATCAGCAAAAAAAGCAGGAAAACGATCGCAAAGAGAATTTCCCTGAGCTGGTACATCCGAAGTTTCCTCGATTTTGGCTTGTCGTCAAACTGCATGTTAAAAAATGGATCCGAATCCGGTTTATAATTTTTTGATCTATGTGCTGCGCACTTTCTATATCACAAAGGTCTCAAAAGCTT
>CAYUIZ010000019.1:0-34921 GCA_964444885.1 uncultured Sphingobacteriaceae bacterium
AGGTGGCACAAAATTAAAAAACAAAAAACAAAAAATAAAAGCGATAGTGGCAAAACATCGCGATTAAACGAGTAGCACCCTGAAAATCAAGCTAAAAACATCATCAATGTACATCGCTAACACCAAGCCGGCTATATTTGCCGATTGCCTAGGCACGGGTACAGATCATCGCACGCCATCCCACGATGTTAACAGGTAAAATGGTAGGCTGGCTATAAAAACATTGGTAGTATTCAAAGAAATATCCGTATTTTTACGAAATCATTAATCAAAAAAACATCTTTATCCATTTATCATAATTAAGACATGAAGTTTTTCATTGACACCGCGAATCTAGAACAGATTAAGGAAGCGCAAGACCTGGGCGTATTGGACGGAGTGACCACCAACCCGAGCCTGATGGCCAAGGAAGGAATCACCGGCGAAGAAAATATCATCAACCACTACAAAGCAATCTGCGATATCGTAGATGGCGACATTAGTGCGGAAGTCATTTCTACCGACTTCGATAGCATTATTAAGGAGGGAACGGCTCTGGCGAAGCTCGATGACAAAATCGTGGTGAAGGTACCCATGATCAAAGATGGCGTGAAGGCATTGAAATACTTCAGCAGCGAAGGCATTAAAACCAACTGTACATTGGTTTTCTCGACCGGACAAGCCCTTTTGGCGGCCAAGGCCGGCGCTACGTATATGTCGCCGTTCATCGGCCGTCTGGACGATGTATCTACGGATGGCTTGGGCCTGATTGAGGACATCCGCCTTATCTACGACAACTACGGTTTTGAAACCCAAATCCTAGCCGCATCCGTACGCCACGTCACCCATATCATTGAGTGCGCGAAAATCGGCGCCGACGTCATGACCGGTCCATTATCGGCAATTCTGGCCTTACTGAAACATCCGCTAACAGACCTCGGCTTAGAGCAGTTCCTGGCAGACCACGCTAAAGCTGCAGCGGCTGGCAAATAGATTGAACAACTGGCGTTAGGGCGCTGTGTTCATGCAAAAAACCTACTTCCAAATTCGGGGTGGGTTTTTTTGTTGATCATCGTGGGAACCGATATCGGGCACTGCGACAAAGCGCGCTACAAAACACGTTTCACGACCTTATGATTTGCGATAATTTTTAGTATCATTGCTCCATGAGTCTGCTCCACCAGATCGCGCTAACCAAGACAACCGGGGTGGGCCCCATCGTGGCCAGGCACCTGCTTGCCGAATTCGGCAGTGCCGAAGCCGTCTTCACGGCAACAAAAAAGCAGCTGCGCGCAATTCCCTATGTACGTGCGTCCATGGCCGACTCCATCACTGCCAAAGACGTGCTGTCGGCGGCAGAGGCGGAATTGGAGTTTGTCGAAAAGCATGGCATTCGTTTATTATTCTTCAGCGAGAAAAACTACCCGAGGCGCCTGCGGGCCTGTGCGGACGCACCGATCCTGCTATATTATAAAGGCAACGCGGACCTTGACAACGCCCGTGTGGTGAGCGTTGTCGGCACCCGCAATGCCACCGCTTACGGCATGTCGCTTTGCCAGGAACTTGTCCAAGGATTGCAGGCGCACGGCGCCCTTGTGGTCAGCGGACTCGCCCATGGGATCGACAGCCATGCACACCGCGCAGCGCTCGCCCACAACGTGCCAACGGTGGGGGTGCTGGGCCATGGCCTAGACCGCATTTATCCGGCAGCCAACCGCAATATGGCGGCGCGAATGCTCGACAACGGCGGCCTGCTGACCGAATTCCCGTCCGGAACCACCCCCGAGCGAACAAACTTCCCGATGCGAAACCGGATTATCGCCGGGCTAGCAGATGTTACGGTCGTCGTCGAAGCTGCCTTCAAAGGCGGTGCGCTCATCACGGCCGAAATCGCCAATAGTTACAACCGGGACGTCTGCGCATTTCCCGGCAACACGCAACAAGAGTTTTCGGCCGGTTGCAACTACCTCATCAAAACGCATCGCGCCCACCTTGTCCACGGCCTCGAAGATTTGGAATACCTGATGGACTGGACCCTCGCCGCTACGAACAAACCGGCAGGCAAACAGCTGTCCCTTCATGTGTCGCTCGATCCCGATGAACAAAACGTACATAGCATCGTGCGGGAAGCCGGATCCATCGGCATTGACGACTTGATGATTCAACTTCATTGGCCCCAAAGCAAGCTGGCCATGACCCTGCTGCAGCTGGAATTAAAAGGCGCCATCGTAGCCTTGCCGGGCAAGATGTACAAGGTTGTGTGAACGCCCGAAAGACCAGATTGGTGCATATCACCGGAAGACACACCGAAATCCTGGTTACCAAATGGCTATTCTTTTCCCGGATTAGCCTTTCTCCATTTCTAGCCCACCCCGGGTAGGGACGTTTTAAAGCCGATTTCCCTGTATATTGGTGGTGTAACGCCAGTTTTGTACCTTTGCGCTCAAACTATTACGACATGACTTTATCACCGCTCACGGCTGTCTCTCCCGTTGATGGCCGCTATCATAATGCGACCAGCGAATTATCCGACTACTTCTCCGAGTTCGCCCTCATCAAATACCGTGTATTCGTCGAGATCGAGTACTTTATCAGCCTAACCCAAACGGGCATCAGCCAGCTCGGGAATTTCGATGGCAGCCTCCATGACACCCTGCGCTCCTGGTACCGGGATTTCTCCATCGCGGACGCCCAGTGGATCAAGGAGAAGGAAAAAGAAACCAACCACGACGTCAAAGCCGTGGAATACTTTATCAAGGATAAGTTCGAATCGCAGGGTCTGTCGGCGGCGTCTGAATTTATCCACTTTGGCTTGACATCGCAAGACATCAACAATACGGCGATCCCCTACTCGTGGAAAGAAGCGCTGGAAAAGGCTTATCTCCCGCAACTCACTACCCTCGTCGCGGCGCTGAAGGACCTGGCCGATGAGTGGGACCACGTGCCCATGCTTGCACGCACACACGGCCAGCCAGCCTCGCCCACACGCTTGGGCAAAGAGATCCGCGTATTTGTCGAGCGTCTCGAAAACCAGATCGATGCGTTGCGCAAGGTGCCCTACGGTGCCAAATTCGGTGGTGCTACCGGCAATTTCAATGCGCATCACGTGGCTTATCCTGAAGTGGATTGGGTGGCCTTTGGCAATGCGTTCGTCAACGGTACGCTAGGCTTGCACCGCTCGCAAACAACCACGCAAATCGAGCATTACGACCATTTCGCGGCACATTGCGATGCGTTTAAGCGGATCAACACCATCCTGATCGATCTTTGCCGTGACCTATGGACCTATATCTCCATGGACTACTTCAAGCAGAAAATCACCAAAGGACAGATTGGATCGTCGGCCATGCCGCATAAGGTCAATCCCATTGATTTCGAAAATGCTGAAGGCAACCTCGGCATCGCCAACGCGCTGTTTGAACACTTGGCTTCGAAACTGCCCATCTCCCGCCTCCAGCGCGACCTCACCGACTCAACTGTGCTACGCAATATCGGCGTGCCTGTCGCCCATTCCGTCATCGCAGTTAAGTCGGCCCTGCGGGGATTGAATAAATTGATTCTCAACGAGTCCGAATTAGCCACTGATTTGGAGAACAATTGGGCGGTCGTGGCCGAAGCCATCCAGACCATCCTACGGCGCGAAGGTTATCCTAAACCCTACGAGGCCCTGAAGGAACTGACGCGCACCAACACCGCTGTCACACAGGAAACCATCGCCGTTTTTGTAAACGGATTGAACGTCAGCGAAGCGGTAAAAAGTGAATTGAAGGCGATTACGCCTAGCAATTATACCGGCATCTAGCGGTCACGCAGGTATGACGAACCGCTGACCAAAAGGGCATAAAATATTTAATACCTTTGTAAAAAACCGAAAAGACTATAGCTATGGCTACGATCAACGTATATACAGAACGCACCCCGAACCCGGCGACCATGAAGTTTTTGGTCAACAAGCTGCTGGTAAACGGCGCGCTGGACTACCCCAACCGGGAAAAAGCCCAAGAATCGCCTTTCGCACGGGAGTTGTTCAAGTTTAATTTTGTCGACGGCGTTTTCTTCGCCAGCAACTTTGTCACCGTCACCAAGACGGCCGATGCCGAGTGGGAAGATATTGAGGCGCTGCTTAAGGAGTTTGTCAAAGGCGCGGTCGAGTCCGAAATCAAAGTGCAGGAAGTAGTTACCGACGAAAACGTCGAGTTTGAAGGTTCGGATATCGAAATACGCATACAGCAGATTTTGCACGATTACGTGCGCCCAGCGGTAGAACAAGACGGCGGCGCCATCGACTACCGTTCGTTTGATAACGGAGTCGTCACCGTCGAGCTTCGCGGCTCATGCAGTGGCTGCCCCTCCTCCACCATCACGCTAAAAGCGGGCATCGAGGGCCTGTTGAAGCGCATGGTTCCGGAAGTGGAAGAAGTCGTCGCCGAAGCCTTGTAAGCCCATGCCGGCAAAGAAACCCATACGACGCACCATCTCCCGCCGTATTTTAAGCGTTGGCTGTGCCTTGGTACTGCTGATTATGGGTGTTTCTTGCGGTAATACCGACCAGCAGCAACACACGCAGTCGGAAGCAGTCGCTACACAAGCGACGCAATCGGCTGACACGATTACCACGGGCAACATCCTCATTTTTGGCAATAGCCTGACCGCGGGCTACGGGCTGGATGGCCCCGAAGAATCCTTCCCTGCCCTGCTGCAACAACGGATCGATTCCCTCGGCTTGTCCTACCGCGTCATTAATGCCGGACTGAGCGGCGAAACCTCCGCCGCGGGCAAAGAGCGCATCGACTGGCTCCTCAATGAAAACGTTTCCGTCTTCGTACTTGAACTCGGCGCCAACGACGGCCTGCGCGGGATCCCCACCGAAGAGACCTACAAGAACCTCCAAAGCATCATCGACAAAGTCCTAGCGGCTTATCCGGATGCCAAACTCGTGCTGGCCGGCATGCTCGTGCCGCCTAACATGGGCGAAGCATACGCCCGCGACTTTGCCGCGGTATTCCCAAAATTGGCGCAGGAAAACAACATGGCCCTCATTCCATTCTTGCTGGATGGGGTGGCTGGCGACCCTGCGCTGAACCTCAACGACGGCATTCACCCCAACGCCGAAGGACAGCAAACAGTGGCTGATAACGTCTGGGAAGTGCTGAAGCCCTTGCTTTAAGCCTGTACGCGCAGGGCTTTAGTTTGTTTTGTGCTTCATTCCCCTGCCCTACATGTCAAATAAATAATTAACTTAGCGGGCATAATTTTTCAAGAATACCCCTAAAAACATGAGTGCAGACATCACAAACTTAGAAAAAACAGCCTCGCAGGTACGGCGCGACATCGTGCGTATGGTCCACGCCTGCCAATCCGGCCACCCGGGTGGATCCCTGGGCTGTGCTGACTACTTCGTAGCCTTGTATTTCCACGCCCTGCGTCGCAAGGAAGGCTTTTCCATCGACGGCATTGGCGAAGACCTGTTCTTCCTTTCCAACGGGCATATTTCTCCCGTGTTTTATAGCGTATTGGCACGGTCCGGCTATTTTGACGTGGCCGAGCTGCACACGTTCAGACAGATCGATTCGCGCCTGCAAGGACACCCCACCACACACGAAGGCTTGCCCGGCATCCGGATTGCTTCGGGCTCGTTGGGCCAAGGTCTTTCGGTGGCTATCGGCGCGGCACTGGCCAAAAAACTCAACAATGACCCGCACTTAGTGTACGTACTCATGGGCGACGGCGAACAACAGGAGGGCCAAATCTGGGAAGCCGCCATGTATGCTCCCCACAACAAAGTCGACAACCTGATTGCGACCATTGACTACAACGGGCAGCAAATCGACGGTGCCACGGAGAACGTGCTTTCCTTGGGCGATCTTCGGGCTAAATGGGAAGCCTTTGACTGGGATGTGATGGAAATGAACGGAAACGTAATGGCCGACGTGGTCAACGGACTCGCCGAAGCCCAATCCCGCACAGGAAAAGGAAAGCCGGTCATGATTCTGATGAACACCGAAATGGGTAATGGCGTAGACTTTATGATGGGTACGCACAAATGGCACGGCGTAGCACCGAACGACGAACAGCTCGAACAAGCCCTCGCTCAATTGGACGAAACACTGGGAGACTATTAATTTAACAATGTTCAGATTGACGATTTTAGATTTCGTTCCTTCAACAAAGGCAAATCCGACAAATCGTAAATCACAAATCGTAAACCATAAATCGTAAATGAAAAAGTATACATATACCGATAAAAAAGATACGCGCTCTGGTTTTGGCGCGGGCTTGCTCGAAGTGGGCCAAAAGAATGAGAATGTGGTCGCCCTTTGTGCCGACCTCATTGGCTCCCTTAAAATGGATGCCTTTATCAAGGAATTTCCCGAGCGCTTTTTCCAAATCGGCATCGCCGAAGCCAACATGATGGGTATCGCCGCGGGTTTGACCATCGGCGGAAAAATCCCGTACACCGGTACTTTTGCCAACTTCTCTACGGGCCGCGTATATGACCAAATCCGCCAGTCGATCGCGTATTCGGACAAAAACGTGAAGATATGCGCGTCACATGCGGGCATTACCCTCGGCGAAGACGGCGCCACCCACCAGATTCTGGAAGACATCGGATTGATGAAAATGTTGCCGGGCATGACGGTGATTAACCCCTGCGACTATAACCAGACCAAGGCTGCTACCATCGCGATAGCCGAACACGAAGGCCCCGTATACCTCCGCTTTGGAAGGCCCGTCGTGCCGATATTTACCGACGCCGACCAGAAATTCGAGATTGGCAAAGCGTGGATGGTCAACGAAGGTGCCGACGTCAGTATTTTCGCGACCGGGCACCTCGTATGGGAAGCCATCCAAGCCGGCGAGAAACTTGCGGAGCTGGGCATCGACGCTGAAATCATCAACATCCACACCATTAAGCCTCTCGACGAAGAAGCTGTTTTGAAATCTGTCGGGAAAACGGGCTGCGTAGTGACCGCAGAAGAGCACAACCGCATTGGCGGCCTGGGCGATAGCATAGCGCAAGTGCTGGCGAAGCACCACCCTGCGCCACAGGAGTACGTGGCCGTGGACGACAGCTTCGGAGAGAGCGGCAAACCGGCAGATCTGATGAAAAAGTATGGTTTATCGGCCGATAACATCGTTGAGAAGGTACAACAGGTCCTCAAACGCAAAAACAAGTAAGCGGCACAAGCCGCGGTGGCAGCATGGAAGATGCGCAAATCCTGAAACTTTTTGCCGACGAGAAGACGCGTGAGGAAGCTTTCGCGTCGTTGCTGAAAAAATACCAGCAAAAAATCTATTGGCACATTCGCCGGCTCGTCGTTGATCATGACGATGCCGACGATTTGGTGCAGGATGTATTCATCAAAGTCTGGAAAAACCTGGCGGGATTCCGCGAGGACGCTCAGCTTTATACCTGGATATACCGCATTGCCACGAATGAATGCCTGACCTTCCTGCAACGCAAAAAGCAACGGAAAAATGTATCGTTGGATGACGACAACGCAGCCTATCTAGCCGACACGCTGCAAGATACAACCTACTTCAGTGGCTCCGACGCGCAACTTAAGCTGCAGCAAGCACTGCTGACCCTGCCTGAAAAACAACGCTTGGTGTTCAACATGAAATACTTCGATGATCTGAAGTATGACGAGATCTCCGAGATCGTGGGGACAAGCGTGGGCGCACTCAAGGCATCCTATCATTTGGCCGTAAAAAAAATAGAGCACTTTTTTAAGGCAAACGATTAAACCTTTGCGTAACAATTGCATCTAAGTTTTACCATGACGGATAAAAACACCCATCGGAATGAAGATCTCGGCAACTTGCCCGAGAGCCTGCGTGCCAACCCCTTTGCGGTACCCGAAGGTTACTTTGAGGATGCAACGCAGCGTACGGTTTTGCGCGCGCATTTGCGGCAAGTGATGGAAGAGACCTCTACCGTACCCAACGGTTATTTCGACCAGCTGCAAGCCGGCATTATGGGACGCGTGCGTCTTGAAGCGCTGAAAGCGGGCCAGTCCGAAGCGGGCATGACAGTGCCGGAAGGGTATTTTGACCGCCTGGCCGTCAAAACCCAAGCAAGTGTGCGCGAAACGAGCAAGCCAGCGACCGAAACGCCCGTAAGGCGGATAGGTGCCCGGCAGTGGCTTCCCTACGTGGCTGCCTCCTTCCTGCTGTTGGCTGTTGGCGCCGTCGCCTACCTCGGAATCGGTAGCGCCGAACCGGAGGTGTCCATAGCGGGCAACCTGCAAACCGTTCCGGAGCAGGAAATCATCAGTTACCTGGAGTTGTACGCAGAGTCGGATTACCTGCTTTACCAGTCTGGCTATGACGCCGAACTAGGCGAATGGCTCGACGAAGACTTTAGCGAGGCTGATATCGAAGCATACTTCAACAATACGTTATAGTGATGAGGATAAGGTGGAATCAATGTATTGGCGTTGTCCTGCTGTGGGGCTGTGTGGTATTTGGTGCCGTTGCACAAGACAGCCAAGCGGATCGCTTCGCCCGTATCGAGAAGGAGAAGAAAGCGTACATTACCAAACAGCTCGGCCTTAGCTCGGCCGAAGCGCAGGCGTTTTTCCCGGTCTACGACCAATACCGCACCGAGCTGACTATGCTGCAACGCGAGCGACGCCGCGTCAGGACGAGCGACAGCAACCAAGGAACGCCAAGGAGTGCCTTGCGCAACGAGCGCTTTCAGCACAATGCGGCACCCAACCCCGACCGCGACATGATCGCCTTTGACGCCAAGCGGCTCGAATTGAAGAAAAACTACCGCAAACGCTTTGCCGAGTCGATTGGCGTGGCGCGCGCCTCCCAATTTTTCGAAGTTGAGGAGGAGTTTAACGAGTACCTGATGCGCCATCTTCGAAACCGCCAGCGCGGGCAACAGTCCGAGCGGCCGTAGTCGCGTTGTTGTCTTCTACGTTCAAAAACCTGTTTCCCCATACGCGATTCCTATACAAAGCCTATCACACGCTCGTTGTAAAGGCGACTGATTTTCGGTAAATTTGCGTTATGCTTAGCAATCGCCAACTCTTTCTGCTCAATACCGCGCAGACCTCCCATACTCCCCGACTGATCGAGATCGAACGCGCCGAAGGCGTGTATCTCTACGGACCCGACAACAAGCAATACATCGATCTGGTATCGGGCTTTGCCGTGAGCAACATTGGCCATCGCCATCCGAAGGTCATCGCGGCTATCCAAGATCAGCTGGAGCGCTATCTACACGTCACGGTTTACGGCGAATTCGTGCAGGCACCTCAAGTGGATCTGGCCACCAAACTGGTTTCGGTTCTCCCCGCTCAGCTCAACTCGGTGTATTTCACCAACTCCGGCGCGGAGGCAACCGAGGGCGCCATGAAAATTGCGAAGCGCTACACCGGCCGCCGGGAGATTATAGCAGCCCAACAGGCCTACCACGGCAGCACGCAGGGCGCACTCAGCCTCATCGGCAATGCCGAATACCACCGCGCGTACGCACCCCTCCTGCCGGGCATCAGATTCATCCCCTATAACGATGCAGAAGCCCTGCCGTCCATCACGACTGACACGGCGGCGGTTATCTTGGAAGCTGTACAAGGCGAAGCAGGAATACGCGTGCCAGACGTTGCCTACATGCAGGCGGTCCGCAAACGATGCGACGAAACGGGGACTTTACTGATTTTCGACGAAATACAGACCGGTTTCGGCCGTACGGGCAAACTGTTCGCGTTTGAACATTATGGCATCGTGCCCGACATCCTGCTGCTCGCCAAGGGCATGGGCGGCGGTATGCCGATCGGCGCGTTCATTGCGAATAAGGAGGTTATGGACGTGATCAAGGATAATCCCATGCTCGGGCATATCACTACGTTTGGTGGCCACCCGGTGAGCTGCGCGGCGGCATTGGCCTCTTTGAACGTGATTGTGGATGAAGGCTTGCCCACCAAGGTCGACGAAAAAGCAGCCATCTTCCGGCGCGAGCTCCAGCATCCGGCCATTCGGGAAATCCGAGGCTTGGGCCTGATGATGTGCCTGCAGCTCGACCGTTTTGAACAAGTAGAGCAGGTCAGCCGCTATGCTGCAGTCCATGGCGTTATTATCGACTGGTTTTTGCATTGCGAAACAGCCCTACGCATCGCACCGCCGCTGACCATCTCCGAAGAAGCCATTAAAGAAGCCTGTGCGGTTATCCGCCGTGGACTCGACTCACTATCCGATCCGACTGATCCGTAAAAAAACCGGCGCTCATCTTCTGAACGCCGGCTCCTTACTATCTTATGTGTATGCCTTAAAACTGCTCTATGGTGGCAAGCACTTCCTTGTGGCTACTTGCCTTGGTTCGGGTTTTGGTTTTGTGTTTGTTGATCTGCCGACGCAGGGATTCCACGGCGAGGTCAGTAGCCTCCTCAAAGGATTTTGCCTGCGCTTTAGCAAAAAGCTGGTTTCCTGGAATGTTTAACTTGAACTCCGTCACCTTATTCGCCTCGTCTTCCACGTTTTCAATCTTAAGGTAACATTCCCCGTCGATGATTTGGTCAAAAAACTGGTCAAGTTTATCCATACGTTTCTGGATAAACTGGATGAGCTTCCGGTCCGCGTCGAACCTAATCGATTGCACAGTAATGTTCATTTTTCCTCCTTTTTTTAAGCTTTTGGATGTGCTTGGTTATAAATGGATTTTAATCTTTCCACGGAATTATGGGTATACACCTGCGTCGCTGCCAAACCGGCATGGCCCAATAACTCTTTGATTGCGTTGAGGTCGGCCCCTTTATTGAGCAACGCGGTAGCAAAGGTATGCCTCAACACGTGGGGGCTCTTTTTTTGTTGTACGGAAAGCATACTCAAGTACTTGGTGACGATGCGATAAATTAATTTCGGATAGCCCTGCTTGCCTTCTTTAGTAACGATCAAGGGCGTTGGTTTGTTGTCCGGAAAGCTTGATTTTTTTTTATCGACATAATGCTTGTACACCGCCAGCAGGGTGCTGGTCATGGGTACGAGTCGTTCCTTGCTGCGCTTTCCCAGCACCCGTATGGTGCGCTGGAAGGAATCGACGTCCGATTCGTGTACAGCGAGCAACTCAGCCAGTCGAATCCCCGTTCCGAACAGCAGTTCGATGACCAAACGGTCGCGCAGTCCCTCAAAATCATCGCCAAATGCATTTGATGTGTCCAACATCGCGCAGAGCTTGCTTTCCTCCACCACGACAGGCAGGCGCTTGGGTGTCTTCATCGCCTTGACTAAGGACATCGGATTGTGTACGGCTAGGCCTTCGCGCAATAAGAATTTGTAAAAAGTACGCAGGGCAGATATGGCGCGGTTGACGCTACTGCCTTTCCTGCCTGCCTCGGACAGGTTGGCTAGGTAGCTCCGGACGTGGCGGTGCCCCACTTCGTCCACCGGAATTTCATGCGTAGCCAGGTAATCGGCAAAATCGGTCACTTCCCGCTGGTACGCGACGACCGTGTGAGGCGAGTATCGCTTCTCAAAAGACAAAAAACGAATAAACCGGTCTATAAACATCAAAAACTATTTGCATATTACCCAAAGGTGAATATACAAATAGTTTCCGAATCGGGGTAACAAAACCCCGGAGATATTTTAAAGCAAAATGCTTAAACCGGCTCTTGGTTCAAACTTTGCTTGTAAATAGCTTTTTTGCGTTGCGTACGACGGGCTACGGATTTCTTCTCGTAAGCCTGACGTGCACGGAGTTCCCTCAACACACCCGTTTTCTCGAATTTCTTCTTGAAACGCTTCAAGGCGCGATCCAACGACTCACCGTCCTTTACATTGATAATAATCATAGTTCTTTAAATACCCCCTTCCGTACACTTTTTCAGTGGACTGCAAAGGTAGGTATTTTGAACAAAACCGCAAAATGATTTTTACAGCAATCCGCGTCGCGCCAGCAGCTCGGGCAGGGTATCTGGTGCCGTCAGCAGCTCGGCGTTCATGCCCAGTTGCACGGCGGTGGCGACATGCTGCGGGCTGTCGTCGATAAATAAGGTTTCTTGCGGCACAAGGCCATGGGCGTCGAGTACATGGCTGAAGATGTCCGCATCCGGCTTGCGCATACCCATGAGGTGCGAATAATAATCCTTTTCGAAATAGTCGGCGTAGTTGTCTAGGCCGTGGACGTCCTTCAGATGGTTGACAATCCATTGGTAATGAATCTCGTTGTTGTTGCTCAGCAAAAATACGCGGTATTGGCCATGTAGCTTCTGAAGCAAGTCGTGATGCCCGTCGCGCACACCAATCAGCAAGGCATTCCACGCTTGGTCAATCTGCTGGTCGGTCAGATCCGGGCGCGACGCGACTTCGCGTATGCGTTTGCGAAAATCCGCCGCCGAGATATCGCCCCGGTCAAAAGCATCAAATACGTCGTCTTGCGCCAAGTGTCCATAAAAGCGCTCCACGTCTGGCACCCCCAAATCGGTGAATGCACGCTGGGCCCGGATAAAGTCGATGGAGAAAAGCACATTGCCATAGTCGAGTATGATGTTCTTGATATTTTCCATAAATATTTCCTTTATTGCCTGCAAATATGTAAAATTGCATCCGCAAAACCATGAGTTTTGCCCCTGCGCCTATAGCTCAGTTGGTTAGAGTAGAAGACTCATAATCTTTTGGTCCCTGGTTCGAGCCCAGGTGGGCGCACAAATCGAAAAGACCCCTTTTGTGGGTCTTTTTTCGTTGATATAAGCTGGGCGAGAAGCCTGTCCCGAGCGCAGACTCGGGAAGCCCAGGTGGGCGCACAAATCGAAAAAGTCGTTTTTCCGCAAGGGAAAACGGCTTTTTTCGTTTCTTAGGGCACTTTAGGGACATCTGTCCTACGCCGAATCGGATACTCCGAAACGACGTGACTTGCATAGATTTTTGTTGAACTTCACGTAAAAGTGTTACAAATGTGTTACAGCCCTTTTACGTGCCAATTTCGAAAGAACTATGGCAACCGTTAGTGCAAAGGTGTTCGAGCATCACAAAAAAGCTGATGGCACCTACAATGTGAAAATTTGTGTGCAACACAAAAGATTAAGAAAGTATCTTGACACAACTCATTTCGTTGTTAGGAAACAATTAACCAAAGACTTTAAAGTCAAAGACCCGTTTATCGCCGACAAGGTCGAGAAGCAGCTTAGGGATTATCGAAAGATGATTAGTGAGCTTGACGAACGACTGGATTATTTTACCGCGGAATCCCTGCGTGATTACCTGCGTGACAAAGATGAGGATATCGACTTCATCAAATTTTGCGACCAACACATCGAACGCCTAAGAAAAGAAGGTCGAACCGGAACCGCAAACAACCACCGGAAAATCCGCAACAGTCTGGTCGATTATTTCAACCGGACTTCCGTTTCCATCAAGGAGATTAACTCCAATATGCTGATGGCATATGAACGTTATATGCGGTCAGAAAGGACAATGACACGCATCAACCAATTGGGAAATAAAGTAACTACGAAAGAAAAAGGATTGTCCGATAGTGGACTGCACAACCAGATGCGTGACCTGCGAACATTGTTCAATGCCGCGCGTGAGTTCTACAACAATGAAGACCTCGGCATCTACCGCATCAAACATTATCCGTTCAAAAAGTACAAGGGTGGTTCCCCACCCCTCACCAAGAAAAGAAACAATACACTTGAACAGGTGCTGGCCATCCGCGATTGCGTAACCAAACCCCGAAGCCGTGCAGAATTGGCTAAGGAACTTTATATGCTTTCGTTCTACCTTTGTGGCATAAATGCCGTAGACCTGTATCAAATAACAGAACGTGACATTAGAAACGGACGTTTAGACTATAATCGTTCCAAGACACAGGGCAAACGTAAGGATAATGCCTTTATCAGTATTAAGATTGTCGATGAAGCCAAGCCTTTATTGGAAAAATATTTAGGCAAATTGCGTGAACGCTATTCAAGTGCCAATGCCCTTAATTGGGCATTATGTAAAGGCATGGAGCAATTACGCAAGTTGACTGGCATACCCGAACTAACTTTGTATTGGGCGAGACACACATTTGCGAACACGGCGAGGAACGATTGTCGTATGAGCAAAGATGATATAGCCCTTGCGCTCAACCATGTCGATGAGGGTAACCGGACAACTGATATTTATATTGCGAAAGACTGGAAGATTGTGGACGACGTACAGCGGAAAGTCATTGCGCAGTTTAGAAAAGTCGAAATCAAGGTGATGAAGAAAACACAAAAAGAGGACAAAACAGAGCGCATCGCTGCCTAATAAGCGTAACCGAGTTACATGAGGAATTAACCTCATATAATTCATTTTAAATATTTTAAAAAAGTAAATTTGATTGATTACGAGAACTGTAATTTGGTTTTTTATTACCTGTATCATTGCAACATTTGGATATTTTGCTTCGTTGAGCATGAAAAATCCATGGCCGGGCTACGCGGTGGCTTTTGGTGTCTGGGCGGTTTTTATATGGACGACAACGAAGCCGAAGAGATAAAGGCTTATTAAGTGAAGTGTTTGTAAAACAGCGTAAATTATGTTATTTTGGTCAAATTCATTATGGCGAAACCTACTAACAAGATATTAAAAACCGTTCAGCTTTTTCTACTCTTATTTGCTGCTGTTTTCTCGTGTACCGACAGCAATGCACAACCCCACCAAGCAGACAATGTGAATAATAAAGGTCATTACGAAGCCGTAATGAAGCAGCGGTTGGACAGCTTGAAGCACGCCGTGCCAAAGGAGCATGCTCAACACGATAGTCTAGTATCAGTACTGTATGAGGAATATGAACAGCAATATCTAAATCTTGGTGGTAGAGGCAAATGGAAAGAGGCTCTTCCCATTGCGTTGGCGTGCGAAACAACATTTATAGGTAATTTACTGCCTAAAAAAGAAGCTGACCTGATTTACAATATTGGGTATATATATGATAAGGACGGACAGTATTGGCAAGGAATCGATTATTTCCATCGTTCCGTAGTACGCTATGAAGCGATACAGGAGACCGGAGAACAAGATGTACGGGATGACATCGCGCTGGCCTATAACAATATTGGCGTTGCACATGCCGAAACAGGTTTTTTTACCCAGCGAAAAGAGAGTTACCTAAAAGCAAAAAACCTTTGGGAGTCTATCGATGATGTAGACAAAAGTAATCTAATTTCGTTATATGGCAACTTGTTGCGGTTATATAGGCAATATGGAGATAAGCAAGCTGCGGAAGAATTGATTACGACCATCAATTTCAATTTTGACCAATGGATTGCCGAGGACGGTTTTGCAAACGGAAAAAAGGGGGTAGAAACAGCGCGACCCAAACCTTTTTACCATGTTGAAAAGCACCGCTTAAACATCCTGTACACCGATCTAATAAGTGACAAAGACGGGGGAATAGCTCATTTGGACAGCCTGCATACACATTTCAAGGATATGCACGTGGATGACCAAAAGCGGTTTTCTGCTTACTTGCTTACCGCAATTAGCCATGCCGCTGCTCCGTTGGTAGATTATGACGATCCGGAAGAGCGCAAGCAAAAAAAGCAATATCTTGACCTCGGTATGCGAGAAAGCGTACGGCTCGGCGACCGTTATAACCAAATGATTTTTCATTCCCGATTGGTCAGTTACTATCTGGAGGCAGAAAAGGATAGAAAAAAGGCGCTATCGCACCTCGACCAAGCTATCGGGATTGGTCATGAAATGGATATTCGGGAGTTTAATTTGATTAACCTCTACCTCAAAAAGGGCGACGTACTACAACAGAGCGAACGTTTTCCCGAAGCAGAAAAATTAGTGCTTAAAAGTATGTCCATTTTATTGGAACAACCTGTAACCGACCCCACTGTTGTACAGTTGGGTGATTTTGAACAACGTAACGATATATATTATGTGAATGCACTAAAGCAGACTGCCAGCTTGTATAAAAATGAATATGAACGCAGTAATGCCCCTGCCCACGGTCAACTGGCTCAACATTTTTATAATTTGGCAGCCAATCTTTTCCATATTTATTATCAGAAAGGTGCGTATAATCCTTGGTTGAATACGACCAATACCGCAATCAACGAGGGCTTACTCTCGCTCCATTTGGAGGGAAGCACAGCGGATGAAATTAGTTTGGTCAATCTCATGGAAAACAATCGTTCGCAACACCTCGCTAAAGAGTTTGAAGCTAAGTACCAGCGGTTCCTGCATATACCTGACAGCTTATTTACCGAGCGCAATCTACTTCAAATTGAAATGGCTGGGTATGAACGGGTGGGTAAGCATACAGAAAATGAATACGAAATGTTGCAAACTGCACTGATGGATGTGGAAGCAAAAATACAGCAGGCAGATGGTCGGCATTTTTCGTTCTTTGGAGGTACATTCGACATCAGAGAAGTACAGTCCGAATTGCAGGAGCAGGAGTATATCGTGCGTTATGTGGTAGCCGAGGAAAACCTCTATGCGTACACCCTGCACAAAGACGAAATTTCGATTCTAAAATTAGGGAACAAGGATACCCTGCTTTCCCTTACAGAACAATATTACGAAACGATTAAAAACAAACACCACGATTACGTTGGACAGGCCATAGAGCTATATGCGGTATTGATAGAACCGCTAAAGCTACCATTGGATAGATTGACAAATCTGGTTATTATTCCCGATAATAAGTTAAATTATCTTCCTTTTGAAACCTTGATTCATTCCGAATCGAAGCGACCACTGGTTACGATGTGTCCGATTAGTTATTCGCACGGACTGCGGTTGTGGCTCTTACAGCGGAAAGCCGTTTCATCTGCAAAAGGAAAACAGTATTTCGCTGCTTTTGCGCCACAATACTCATCGGATTATATGCTGTCTTTTGCCGATAACCATCCTGTAAACCGAAATCGTCTGCAAGATATCACAGGGGCAACGCATGAGGCAGTCCAACTTGCACAACATTTTGGAGGCAATTTATACCGTGGGATAAAGGCAAGCAAACATGGTTTTTTACAGCAAGCTACAGCCTATAAGATTTATCATTTCGCTATGCACGCACTGCTGGACGAAAGCAACCACCTCCATTCAAGCCTTGTTTTTCAAGATGAAGAACACTTATATTATCATGAGCTATATGGCTTACATTTTCCGGCAGAGCTTGTCGTATTGAGTGCCTGTAACACGGGAATGGGAAACCTTGAAAATGGCGAGGGTCTGATGAGTTTGTCACGTGCATTGACATACGCTGGTGTTCGTTCATCCGTGTACAGTTTATGGGAAGTCCCCGATGAGGAAACGGCAGAAATCATGCTGTCTTTTTACGAACACCTCAAAGCCGGACATTCAAAAGTAGAATCGCTTACATTGGCAAAACGTGATTTTCTGACGAATAACCCGATGAAAAGCCATCCGTTCTTTTGGGCAGGGTTTGTCGTCAACGGCAATACCGATCCGTTGGATGACACGGGAGTTTTGCATTGGTACCTTTGGCCTATCGTGGGAGGACTTGTTTTAATTGTCTTATTGCTCCTGTTGCGAAGACGGAATTACCGAACCAATGTTTTGCAGCCGCCCCAAGTTGATGTAAATTAAAAATACTACCTGTTTTCCAATGCGTTCACAACGTTACGGGCTTCGGCAGACAGACTATCGTCAGACTCTGCGACGAGTTTGAAGCGAGGCAACGCCTGTTCGCCGTCCCCCAGTTGAAGATATGCCAAGCCCCAATACCAATTGACGATTACAGGAGAAAAATATGAGGTGTCTTTCCAGTCCCTCGCTTCCAATAGCGTTATCGCTTCCCTCGGCTTTTGCAACATTAATTGACAAATAGCAAGGTAAAAAGCCGTCTGGTCATTGGGGTGTTCATTGTAAACCTGTTGTAACAGTACTGCGGATTCCGAGTATGCACGCTTGTCGTACAACATCAAGGCCTCAGACATGACTTTATCGGCAGGAATATCGCCCCGTACCATAGGGGTCACCATATTTGGATAAGGTTCCATGTATTGTGCGTACAGCTTCTCTGCCGTCACACCAGACTGTTTGTCCAAAAAGAACCAGCCCGCCCCGATAAGTATCAATATACTTGCCGCGGCATACCACCATCTGGCTTGTTGTCGAACAGGCTTCACTTCCTGTTTGTCTAAGGTGCGGAATCGCTTTTTGAGCTCTTGCCGTTCATTGTATATGACGGTATCCCGTATTTCTTTCTCAAAGTTAAATGCTTCTGAAAAAGTTACATCATTTTGCAACAGCCATTCCAGCTGCTTTTGTTGACTGGTGGTCAGCGTTTCTGTAAAGTACGCTTCTATCAGTAGCTCTTTATCCTTTTCCATTTGTTCGGATTATTTCCTTTAATTGTTTCAAACATCTTGATTTTTGACTTTTCACCGTGTCTTTGGATTCATAAGACATCTCACGTTGGATATCGGCTAATTTTAATCCCCTGTAATAAAACAGGTGCAACATCTGTTGGCACTTGGGTCCCAACTGAAGATAGGCTCGTTGAAGTAATTTAAGCCTTTCCTCTGCCGTATCAATCTCGAATAGATTGATTTGCTCCATGAGTTCCTCGCCACTTAGTTCTTCCTGTTTCGGTGACTTGAGATAAGCGAAAATCTTGAATTTTCCTATCGCATATAGATATGTCTTGATGCTACTTTTCAACCCGTTCAGCTTTCCTGACACGATATTTTCATATAAAGCGATTACGCTGTCGTGGTATATATCCAGCACCACATCCGGATCTATTGGATACCGCTTGGCAAACTCCAGAAAACCAACTTTATATTCAAGGTATATCTCATCCAATATTGCGGTATCATCGTGTTGCAGGAATTGAATCCACTGTTGATCTTTATTCATTTAGTTAGTGGCATGAGGAAAAAAAGGTAAACATCAGCTCCTAAAATAGAAAAAAAAATCAAAAACGATGTTTACCTCAGCTAGCCAGCTACACTAAGTTGTTAGAAATATCGCCCACTGAGGTGGTCATTTAAACGATTTATAAGCTATGAAAATGAAAACGAAATTTGACAATTACAAAAAGAAACAAATCCTCATGAAGCTATTGGGCGCATTTGCATTATTTTCACTCACGCTGTTCAGCTGTACCAAGGATAACGAACCGCAACCGGAAGAGGAAATATTACCGCCTATTGAATTGGCCTGTGATTATTTTAATGAGGATAGGGTACTGAGCAATGACCCGAAGAGACCGGTAGACTACCTGATAAGCTGTTGGGCAAATGTACAGGGAGGATTGAAAATAGAGCCGGGTGTGGTGATTGCGTTTACCGAGGATGCAGGTCTTTACGTCAACCTGGGTAATAAAGTTTTTGAAATAAAAGGAACGTCGGCAGAACCTGTGTTGCTGACCGGCACATCCAAGCAAAAGGGCTATTGGCGGGGGATTTTCCTGACAGAAGCCCACAACCCCAACAATCTGATTGAACATACCGTAATCGAATATGCCGGATCGCAAAACCTAACAGAAACTTCACCGGTTTACGAAGGAAGTTTGGCAATAAGGGGCGTTTCCGGCACAACACCAATGGCCCTTACGCTCAACCATGTAGAAATTAGCAATGGTGGTAGCATTGGTTTAGACTTTCACCGTATCGAAAAAAATGCCACCGTTTCGACCTCCAATCTGACAATTACAAGACATGAAGGTGTTCCGGTTAAGGTTTCTGCGGAGATGGCACATATTTTCGACAATACCTCTACGTATGTAGGAAATGTAAGTGACTTTCTTAACATTACGACGTCGTATTATGAAATAGAAGACCAAACCGCAGCCTGGCAGAAACTGGATGTGCCTTACTTGGTAGATGGCAGGGTACATATCAAGAAAGATGGCCATTTAACAATCGAGGCCGGTGTAGAAATGCAATTTAAAGATGATGCGTATTTACAGGTTGCTCCCCTACTGCCGCCGTATAACACCAGCCTGAAAATACAGGGCACCGCTGATAATCCAGTACACCTAAAGGCGTATCATGACACCTGGGGCGGTATTTATTATGGACATACACAAGAGGACAATGTAATAGACCATTCCATCATTGAGCATGCAAGGGGCGATTATCCGGTGGGTAACCTCCGGAATTCCGGGGCGGTGTATATGCACGCAGATCCGGTATTGCGAATCACGAACAGTACATTCCGAAACATGCCCAACTATGCGGTGTATGCCTATTCCGGTGCTAGTTCGAGAAAACCTGACCTGCCCAACTTCGTTTTCGTGGGCAACATCGTTACCAGTACGAAGGGGGCGCTCGGATGGGGTGATGGCCGAACAACCCATTACCCTAACAATTAAAAGGCTAAAAAGCGTCTGCTTCATTGTGGTCGGTACGCATATGGGGCAAACGCTTACATAACTTTAGATACAGAGCAAATGAAAGTTTATACACAAATCTATCTTTTAGTCCTATTGGCCATTGCCCCACTCTGGTTACTTGCTTGTAGCAACAATGGCAATAAGAGCAAAGCCGATGGCTTCGGTATGGGGGAAACGATTGGGGAAAATGGAGGAGGTTTTTCGGAAGCGCTTGCACAAGGTATCAATATTGGCATTAAATCAATCACGATTCCCGAGCACCCAAGAGGAGATTATGTTCCCTTCTCCAATTGCCCGCAAGATCAGGTGACGAAATTGGAGTTTCGTGTGGAAAACAGAGGGGCGGACTTCGACAAAAAAGGCAAGGCCATCTACGGCTCGGTACAGATTAAAAGACTGGCGGATGGAGCAGTTTTGCTCAACGAAGAAGCCGTGCTGGAGTTCAGAGCCTTTACACCGGGATGGGTGCGGTTTCGATTCGACCCGATAGACCTGTCTCAACCCGGATTGTATGAAGTAACCGTTGAAGCGTATATGGTCGACTTATCGGCCTACCTGAAAAACAAATCAGTGAAACCAAAGCCTCTGGATACAGATTTGTCGGATAATAGAGTGGTGTATGTCAACCGGGTAACCAACAACGAATTGTTAGCAGAAAATTCCTTGAACCGGTTCGATTTTGAAGGGATGCAAAGCACGAGGGATTTGGCCGACCAAGGCTGGAACTTCAGCCATTTGCCCGATTCTGTACAGATTTCCAACCAGGGAACCGGAGGTAGTAAAGCGATTGCAATCCATCTTCATCAGGGAGACAAAAACAAGCGAAAACTATATACGCCCACCATGGCGATGCTTGAAAATCAGCAGGTGAATTTCCAATTTAAATTACTGGATGCCCAATCCGGGAAGGATGTTACCGAAGAACTAATGGCGTCAGAAGGTTTTAGAGCGGAAGTTTCCGTTCAGAAAATATGTCGTACGGGCGTAGAAGTAACCTTTAAACACAATGTCTCAGATGCCCAAGCTACAGAAGATGGATTTTTTAGTTTCCAGCCTATGCCTGTTTATCAGGAACCCGGTAATTTCAGAGGACAGATTGCATTCATCAACCTATCTGCTTATCCCGAGATTCTGTTGGTCATCGATGAGGTAATCGTACAGGCATTGAACTAAAAAGTAAGGGCAATGCTTGTGTGCTTGCCCAAATACGAACACAGACAAAAGAATAAGGACAAAGGAAAGTCTTTATTCCTTGCTCTTTTATCTTAAATCAAAAAGACTATAAAAAAAACAATAGTACAAACACTAATCGGCATGATGGTTTTATGCCTGATGGTAGCTTGCTCAAAAGGCGGCGATAAAAAAGAGAACGAAGACGACTCCTCCTCAGGCGATCAGCACACTTATGAGGTTTCCATTGCCAGCGGCAAGACCTACAAGGGTGGTGTACCGGTCTATCGGTCTGGGGGAACGGCAAGTTATAATACCATTGCGCAGACCCAGGATCAATACTATGAACAAAATAAAGGTGTAGATGTACTACTTACTGATATGGTAGGTTATTTTCAAATCGGATTCGGGTTTTTAATGGACAGCAACAACAACCCCAGCCGTATCGAGGGTCACGAATATCTCGAGGATCAGCCATTTGGCTTTGCCGAATTGTCAACGGGTAGTCCGATTGCGACCTATAAAACTGCCGGCCCCGTTAGTATAACGGTGGAAAACTATAAAGAGCATACCATGACTCACGCAGATGGTAGAGAGTTTATTGTAGCATCCTTTACCCTCAACTTTAGCGGCAAGTTTAAATTGGACGCTAGCGGTGAAGAAGTGGATGTGACCGGAAAAATCGTGATAGCAGCACCCTAATTTAGAAACAAGGACGTAGGAGCAATGCCTTGCGCCTGCCCAAATACGAACACAGACAAAAGAACAAGGACAAAGGAGAGTCTTTATTCCTTGCTCTTTTATCTTAATCAAAAAGACTATGAAAAAAACAATCGTACAAACAGTAACGGGCATAATGGTCTTATGCCTGATGGTAGCTTGCTCAAAAGGCGGCGATAAAAAGGAGAATGAGGATACTTCGTCCGGTGAGCATACCTATGAGATTTCCATTGCCGGAGGTAAAACGTATAGAGGCAGCGTACCGAGTTACGCTCCCGGAATAGTTGAGGTATATAACCCCGTAGCGTATCCCATGGAAGAAGATGGAATCGGCAGAGGAGTAAGCATTATGCTTATCGAACCTGGAGCCTTTCAAATCGGACTTGGATTTCTGTTAGATGATAACAACAAACCCATCCATACGGAGGTTCAGGGATTCGGCTTTGGCGAATGGGGAGTCGAAGATAAATACGGTCCTGCGGGGCCCGTCAGTATGACCTTGAAAAACTATAAAGAACATGACTATTCTTTTGCCGGCGAAGAGGGGACGGTAGCGTCCTTCACGCTAAGCTTCAGCGGGAAGTTTAAATTGGGAGCGGACGGCGAGGAAGTCGATGTGACCGGCGACATCGTGGTGGTGGCACCGTAAGACTCATTCCTTACTCATTTATCTTTAATCAAAACAATGAAATGAAAACAAATAAGATAGGAATACTACTGCTGCTTTTGCTGGCAGGGTTGCCAAGCGTTTATCCGGCATCCGATCCGATCGGTATCGATTTTGGATTCGTCCCCGATTTTATCGACTTTTCCCATGATGATCGGTATATGGTGGCCGAAAACGATGTTCGCTATCAGGTATGGGACTTGGATACCCGAGCTAAAATACTGGACAACAAACACCCTTTTAAGCTCGGGCGGATATTGAAACGCACCGTAGTTCCTACCGGAAGTGGCTATTTCCTCTTCGGGAACGAACGGGTGTTTATGACCGTGGACTACCAGAACAACAACACGGAAGTCAAAGCATATGATTTAAAAAACGGACACCTGCTTTGGGAAACCGACCAACTGCACATGGCGATTTCTCTGGCCGAAACCCTCATACGTGTGCACGCTCTGGATGCGGTGCGTGTGGAGGCGGCAGACGGCACCCGCTTGAATCCTCATTACGCTACAGGCAACTTTTTTACCCGCAACAAAATGCTGGACAGGCTCATTAATTATGTACCCGAAAAGAACGCCGTCTTTTTTAACGGAAAACACGGACTGCAAGCAGTGGATATACGCAGCGGAAATATGCTTTGGACAGCGGAAGGCGTCACAGGCGGTATCGGCGAATTGATATATAACGCGCCAACACAACAACTGCTGGCTGTCAAAGTACCTACCTCCGAGGGAGCGGTAGACCAGCTCACCGCCAATACCGAGGTGCAAGCCATTGATGCTGACAACGGAACACTGCAATGGCGTGTGGATTATACCGGCGATTTCGTTCCCGGTTATGCTTCGGTGGTAGGTAATACGCTGGTGCTTCCTTACCTGGAACTGGCTTTTATTGACCTTGAAAACGGGGTGGAACGCAACGGTGACATCAAAAGCCGTATGGAAGGAGCACGTAACGTCACCAAAGGCCTGGGAGGACTGATGGCCATTGACAACGCCCTGGGCGGGAACTTCGGTAAAGCGGAAACGACGACCAAATACGACCGTTTGGTTCCCCGCAGCCTTCATTTTGACGACAACGGCAAGCTGTGCTATTTTACCACGTTCAATAAAGACGGAAAAATAGGTAATGGCGGCAAGAAAGGTTTTCTGAAAATAGATATTCATCAAGACAAGGTTTTGCAGGAAACTTTTAATCTATTGGGCGATAGTTGGACCCCGATACAAGACGAGATGGTGGACGGTGTTTTCTACGTTAAAGCCTCGGGGAATATGAACCGAACTGTGATCAAGGCCATCGATGGCACGACTGGCGAAGAACTTTTTGAAACCGAAAAAGCCAAAAACAGCGCCGATGTTTCCAAAATGTTCAGCCCGTTTTTGATTGCCAACGGTCGGATTATCGACATTGTTTCCAGGGGCATCTACACCCTCGATGCGAAAACCGGAAAAGAAATTTCCTATACCGCAACCAAAGATCTGGGCGTAGGCACTGTGGTGTTCAGTCATTTTTTTGAAAAAGGTGTACTCATTTTCGGTACCAAAGGCGTAGGCATTATGGATTATGAAGGAGAGGTTGTTCAATCGGTGGAGACGAAAAACCTAAAAGACTTTGCCGCCAACGCCAATGAAGTGTTGTTGTTGGAAAACAAACAATTCACCCGGATCGACCTTCAACAGCAAAAAGTAACAGAAACCGTAAGTTTCAAAAACCGCGAAAGTGTCGTGTTCAGTCCGTCGGGAAAACACGTCATGAAACTGAATGCCAAAGGAGATAAAATCGAAGTGTATAACTAAAAAACAATAGTGATGAAACGAATAGAACACCAGCCCATGTCGAAGATACTTACACTACTACTGTTTGTAACCTTGACAGCCTGCGGAGGCAAGGACGATAACAAAACGACTGACAACAACGCAATTAGCGATTGTTTGGGTGAGGCCATTCCCACACCCAAATCGGCCACGCTAACCGTCTGTACAGATGCCACAGTTGGCAAAAGTGCGTCGTTTAGGTATCTTGTTTCTTGGGATGAAGCGGTTGATTTTTTCAAACAAGCGTACAGCACCAATGGCTGGGAAATAACGAGTGAACGTATTGACGACAAACCCGATAAAATGAGAACAGCTGAATGGCGCGCAGAAAAAAATGGAACCGAACTCGCTATATCGTTAAGCGATAGCCGGGTAGACGATACTTCTGGCTCATTACAAGGGATCGTGCTACATTTTTATGAATAACAATCTGTTTGTCGTCGGACAGGCAATAAATAGTTAGAGATGAACAAGACAATCATACAAAGCTTGATAGGCATGCTTGTTTTATGCCTGATGGCGGCCTGCTCCAAAAAGCACGAACCCAACGTGTCCAAAGAGGAAGAAGAATTGCAATTGGAGCTTCGTGCCGATGAAACGATGGTATTGGTCGGTTCGGAAATCATGTTTGAGGTTACTGCGAACGGGCAGCCCGTTGCGGATGCGGATCTCTTTATTGATGGCAATAATATAACGGGGTATCGACATACCTTTGCCGATCCCGGAACAACATCGGTCGTAGCGAAAAAGCAGGGCTATAAAGACAGCGAACCATTGACCGTCGTGATAGAAGAAGCGTCATACGATGTCGATATTTACGTGCTTGGTGACGAAGGAACGGAGGGATTGAATCATTATCAGCCACTCTATTGGAAAAATGGAGAGCCAAATGTATTCAATCACGAAGCGGCTGCGGATATGATTTTTAACCGTATTGCCGTAGCGGATAATAAAGTATATGTTGTGGGTGAAAGAGTGTATTCGTCCAGCCGTGCCACAGCGTTCTTTGAAGTAGATGGACATCTGGAGGAATTGACCGAGTCAAGTGGGTTTGCTTCGGCAACGGATGTCTATGTATCTGATGGCGATATGTATGTCGGTGGAATAAAAAACGAATCTGGTTCTGTTACATCTATTGTGTATTGGAAAAATGGTGAGTTGGTTACGGTGGCAAGTGGAACACTTGGTAATACCAGTGGAGGCTCCATCGCTGTGAAGGACAATGACGTTTATATAGCGGGGATGCTGGACGGAGATTTGATGTACTGGAAGAACGGGGCAAGTGTTCCACTGGAAGGAGAGCCGGGAGAGGTAACGGACATCGCTGTGGCAGGCAACGGAGATGTATATGTTTCCGGATATACTTTTGGTAGCCCGGACGTTGCTCAATATTGGAAGAACGGCGAAAAAATTGCCTTAGGTACCGGAGAAAGGGCATCTCAGGCCAATGCTATATTTATTGAGAATGGCGATGTGTATGTGGCCGGTTGGGAAACTGTTCCCCGCTCCTCGGGTTCGGGAACGGTTCGTATAGCCCGTTACTGGAAGAATGGTGAAGCCGTAGATCTAACGGACGGCGCACACCATGCAGAAGCAAATGGTATTTTTGTATTGGATGGTAAAGTATATGTCGCCGGGGTCGAATCCTTGGACAGACGGTCGGCCACCTATTGGATTAATGGTGAAGCGGTCAGATTATCCCATGAAGACAACAATGGGTATGCCAGCGATATTGTTGTGGTGAAAAGGGGGATGTAATGCTGTTTGATTGAGCATAATTAAATTAAGACGAAAAGAGAAATAGGTTTGGATCGGTTCTTATCTTATAAAGGAGAACTGCCCAGACCTATAATATGATTGATACGCTGTGCCCTCTGAAAGCAGTAGAAACTTTATTGTCGAAACACTGACAGTGACTACCCATGGCATTATTGTGTCATCACCTATCAAGGTGGTGTTTCCTTAAACATTTTTGTGGTTGTTGTTATTGACGTAGGAGGATCTACGCAAGAGAAGATGGAATAAGGACAAATCGCGACTTTATAGAATAGATAACTATGAAGAGTGTAAATGTGAGAATGCTATCCGTACAATTTGTATATTGGAAAAATGGCATGGAAAAATGTACGAATAGAATATGAAAGAAACACCTATTGGCTGGTTTTACGAATTTGAAGAAAAGTTGCATCCTGATAGAATTAGTTTTGAGCAAGACAGCCAATCCGATTTGATGAACCTCATTGAATCACTAAAAAGACAAGTAAAGGCATTCCGTACTCTTTTCGTTGGTCAGCTCGGACAGTCGAAGAAACAAGCCAAGGTTTCATTGATGCAAATCATTTCAACAAGCAACACGATTTATAATTATTTGACTGTAAGCAAAAGAGCAAATAAACACCATTCTACCCTGGTTCGAGCCCAGGTGGGCGCACAAATCAAAAAGACCCCTTTTGTGGGTCTTTTTTTGTTGATATGTTATACTCCCCTGATTCTGGGGCAGATGCTTAGCTGAAATTTACTTAATCTTCCTGAACGATATGAACAAACAGACAAGGCAGAAATTCAGCGTGGAATTCAACGCCAAGGTACCGTGCAGGCCACTAAGAATCAGAAGACACGGGCTCAACTCAGCCAGCAGTTTGACGTGAATCGGATCACAATTTCAACGTGGAAGGCGGGGTTTCTGGAAAACATGTCAGTTGTTTTGCAATGTGCAAGTTGTGTTTTGTACGTACAGCCCTCGTACCTCGCACTGACCTACAAAGACCTAACTTGCCACGGCACGGCCACACCCGTTGGGGAATGGCCGTGCCGTGGTAGGAAAAAGGTCGCAACTCCCCTTTTCTACCAGCAGACGAACACAGACGTTTTGTGAATAATTTTGTACTTTTGATTATCAAAAGAAATTGTTGTGCAAACGACATATCGTTTAAAGGCCAAAGAGATCAGTATGTCCTTTCTAAAGTCCTTAAAGACTTTGTTTGAAGGACAGGAGGTGGAGATCATTGTTAAATCCGTGGATCAGAAAAAAGAAAGGTTGCCCAAAAAGGCAAATAAAGGTTTGTTGCAAATGATTAAGGACAACCGACAAAATGCTCCAGTTATTTCCCCAAATATGGATATACGTGGTTTAATCGACAGCGCGCATAACCCGGACGGTATCTAATATGAATTATATTGATACGGAGGTGCTGATTCACTCGTTGGTTAATCAAAACCCGGGTTTGCACTTGAAGGTTAATGATTTGATCGAAAAAATGATCGTTGACAATACGTTTCTAATTTCATGGCTCAATATACAGGAAGTTGGGTTTGTTCTGGCCAAACTCGACCAGCCTGCCGACTTTATATCCGCTAAATTGATGACATTGATATCTTCCTTGCCCGTAGCCTATAGTTCTATTGAATTTACGCGTGCGTTGGAACTGGCAAAGACCATCGGTTTTAAGGATTTCAATGACTGTATTCATACCGCAATTGCTGAACAACATTGCTCCGACCTCTATACCCACAATTATAAAGACTTCAAACGCGTCCAACCCTACACTTCGCTGAATATCCATTTTGCATAACCAACAGAAAAATCATCACAAATGCCAAATTTTGTGTTTCAAAAATTAGTTACTAAACTGCCCCTGTAAGCCATTAAACACGGTTTTTTGTCGCAAGTTGATAATGCCATCCGATTGACTCATAATCTTTTGGCCCCTGGTTCTAGCCCAGGTGGGCGCACAACCGAAAAGACCCCTTTTGTGGGTCTTTTTTCGTTGATATAAGCTGGAGCACAAGTCTTCGTGGGCATGGTTCGATCGACCCCTTGAAACGTGGGGCACAACACAAGCCCTCACCCTCCGCGCCGAGAGTTGGGCCAAGCTGACTCCTGATTACTGAAAATACACATGATATTCTTCGTACGATTTCTCCAGATCCTGCACCCTGTTACGCGCTTCATCCGAATTCGCTGCTTGGTCTAGCGCTTCAACCAATGCCATGTGCGGATGCAACCACTTGTGCAGTTCATCATGGCTTTTGCCCGTCATGGTACAACTCCGGATCAATTCTGTGTTTTGCTCGCGCACCTCATCAGCAAGTTCCTTATAATTACTGCGTCCATCTTGGATATAGCTACTCACCAATTCGGAACCTTTGTTTACAAAAGGCTTCATCTCTTCGTTCACCAGCCAGCGTTTGCCGTTATCCAGCTCAAGGGCATCCGTACTTTCATTGTAATGGTGTTCCGCATGATTCTCCGTTAGTGTGTGGGTAGTGTCATGCGATTTCGATTCTCCTGGATTACCGCAGCCCCAAAACAACAAGCTGCTCATTCCTACTATTAGTGCGTTTTTCATGCCTATTTTTGTTTATTTGTTTTCTATTAATTTTAAATCAACGTATACGCTGAAACCTTGGAAACCGTACCAAACGGATGGCGTTCAGGATAACCGCCAGCACACTGAGTTCGTGGATGAGCATGCCGGAGGCGAGATTCACCCTACCGGCCAAGACGCCTATCAGCAAAAGGAAGACAACGCCCACGGCCAAAAACATATTTTGCTTCATGTTCCGAACGGTAGCTTTGGCCAGGCGGTAGGCATAGGGCAATTTATCGAGCCGATCGGCCATCAAGACCACGTCGGCTGTTTCCATGGCCACATCGGTGCCGGTACCACCCATGGCGATTCCAAGATCGGCGGCAGCAAGGGCCGGTGCATCATTTATGCCATCACCTACCATGCCCAGGCGCCTGCCTTTCGCCATGCAAGCCTTTACTTTTTTCAGCTTGTCTTCGGGCAGGAGTTCGGCATATACCTGGTCGATATCCAGCTGGCTGGCGACAAGGTTGGCCGTGGATTCGCTATCGCCCGTCAGGATGACCATGAGCTGGATACCGGCTTTCCGTAGCTGTTCAATTGCCTCGGGTGCCTCAGGCCGCAGTTGGTCGGCAATCGAAATCACGCCCAAGATGGCTTCCCGATTTGCCACATAAACCGCTGTATTCCCTTTCCTTTCCTGCTCAAGTGCATAAGTGGCAATTTCATCGCTTATCGGCATCTGTCGATCCGCTAATCCTTTTTTATTTCCGATGTAAAGAAACTGCCCATTCAAGACAACCTGGATGCCCCTGCCTTTGAGTATGGTCGCTTCCGAAGGCTTGTTCTGCAGGCGGAGGTTCTCTCCCCTTGCCTTCTTGACAATGGTTCGTCCCAAATGGTGTTCGGATACAGATTCCGCTTCCGCCGCCAGGATCAGCAACGCTTCTTCCGAAAGACCATAGGCCTTGATGGCGGTAACCTCCGGCTGACCTTTCGTCAGCGTTCCGGTTTTGTCGAAAACCAAGGCGTTCAGTTTGGCGAGCTGCTCCATCTTGTCGCCACCTTTGATCAGGATTCCGTTTCTTGCTCCGTTTCCAATTCCCGCCACAATGGAGACCGGTGCGGAGATCACCAATGCGCCCGGACATGCGATGACTAAGAAAGTCAGTGTCAGGTGGATGTCCCAGGTGAACAAGAGAACAATAACGGAGAGGACCAGTACACCCGGCGTGTAATATTTCGCGAATTTTTCGAGGAATTTCTGGGTCTTTGCCTTTGATTCTTGGGCTTCTTCGACGAGCTCGATGATGTGGGAAAAGGCCGTATCTTCGCCTACCTTTTCAGCCAGCACTTCGATATAACCACTATCCAGTATTGTGCCGCTATATACCCGATCGCCCGGTTTCTTGCTCACTTGCACGGACTCGCCCGTGAATGCGGCTTCGTTGATGGAAGCGGTTCCGGAAATAATGACACCGTCAACAGGTACCTTGGCACCGGAATGAACCGCCACGTGGTCGCCTACCGCTACATCTTCGGCCAACACTTTTGTCTGCACGCCATCGTTGAGGACGAGGGCCTCCAGCGGTGCCATGTCAAATAGTGCCCTGACCGATGAGCGTGCTTTGGCCAGCGTTCGGGCTTCCAGGTATGCACCAAAAAGAAACAGGAAAGACACGACGGCGGACTCGACATATTCCCCAATGATCAATGCGCCCACAATCGCGATCGACACCAATAGTTCGATGCTGAAAACCCGCATCCGTACCGCCTGCCAGGCTTTGACCAGAATAGGATAACCGGCTATAACGGTGGCGGCGATGAGTATCGGGTCGATGAGCCCCGGACCTACCTGTAATACGTGTAGGGTCAGGGCGATGAGCAGCAGTGATCCGGATAGTACGGTCAGTATCGTTCTCGTTCTTTGTTTCATCTGTTTACTTTCATTTGGACGATAGAACAGGGTATCCTGTTTTTTGGATCAGTGCCGCCAACTGGCTGGCGGTGATCTCTTCTTCGTTATAGTTCACTTTTACCTTACTGCTGTTGAACAGTACTTTGGCATTTTCCACTCCTTTTTCCCTGGAGAGCACCCCCTCGATTTTATTGATACAACTCGGGCAGGTCAACTCTTCCAATTGAAATCTAACAGTTTTCATTTTATTCCTTTCTTTACATTTTTGTGATTCATTCCAGTTTATCCCCTATCGATTAGTGCCCGTGTCCATGGGCGCCCAGCATGGCCGCTTCGATACCTTCCAGCGTATGGGTATAATCCACGTAGGCAGCGACGTAGGCGCGGCCGGACTCGGCAGATTCGTTTTTTACTTTATCCAATTCCGCCACCTTCGCAAATTTTTCCCGGACCACCTCGTTGATGTGGATATTGAGGTTGGTGAGGAGACCGTCGATATGCTTTACTTCCAGGGCATGATCAGCCATGGCAATAATTGGCGCCGTCGACCCGGCCGGTTTCAGTCCGGTAAAGGGTGCGCCCTCGGTTTCCCTATGGAGACGAACCAGGGTTTCCAAAAAGTGTTTTTCCACAATGGTATAGATCTCCGGATCGCTTGCTTTCAGTCCCTGTGTTTTGTGGAAAAGCGGGATAAGTTCCGCTTCTTGGTCTTGGTCAATCCATTTCAACACCAAGCTGACGTCGTTGGTCTCGAGTGCCTTCAGCGCGTCCTTGACAGTCGGCCCGTCATACGAGTCGCAATGTGCAAATGCGGGCATCGAACCGATTAGCATAAGGATTGCGACCAAGGCAACCGAAAAAATTCGGATTATTGATTTCAATTTGTTCTTTATCATGGCTTTAATTTTAAATGATGAATACTCGACTTATTACACCACAAATGTAGCCCTAAAGGCGGTGTCCTGCGCCCTAGCTTATAAGTTGGCACGTGTTTGCCAAGGTCAGGAAGTCCTTATTTACGAAGTGGGACGTGATTTACGAAGTGGGACGTGCTGCTTTCAGGCTGCAGTTAGGCATGCAGCTTTTTGTATTCGCTCGGGGTGTGCCCGGTGACTTTTTTGAAAATCCGGTTGAAGGCCGACTTGGAATTGAAGCCCGAATCAAATGCAACGCCCAGCAGGGAAAAATTATCATAGGCGGGGTCGAGTAGTTTGTTTTTCACGTCGGCTACGCGGTACCCATTGATGAAATCAAAAAAATTGTGCCCAAACTGCTCGTTAATAATTCGTGAGAGGTGGTGGGTGGGGATATCCAATTCGGATGCGAGCGTGGCCAGGGTTAAGTCGGGATTAAGATATGGCCTTTCTTGCTCCATGTGCTGGTCTATTTTCGTTACATAAGCCGTGATCTCGTCTTCGGATAGGGAAACACCGCTGTATTTTTCCTTCGACTCAGTAACATATTGCGGAGCGGAATGACCCGTACGGTTTTCGATGGGCGTATGGGCGAAAATTTCTTCCTGCTTTAACCCGTAGTAACCCATGAGTATGATAAATACGGCAAGGGAAAGAAACAGTCCGTTAATGCAAAAATCCATGGAGGCAAAATGGAACACATGATGTGCGATTGCGATGAGAACCAATACCGTCCAGATGATTCCAAAAATGGGCAGGAGTACGCGCAGCCAGTTGAGGGTATTCCTCTCCCCTGCCGAAAAATTGGCTTCGAACCGGCTTTTGAATTGCCGAACCTTGGCGATGGATAGGTAAAAATAGATGGGCCCGGAGGCCGCGATGGCCAAAAGGAAAAACACAAATAGCAGCGGTGGCGAAATGTGCGTATGGACATGGTCCAGGGTGATTCCGGCGGCATAATCCGGAAATCGGAAAGCCACGGCAAGGTAAACCACAAAAGCGACGAACGGCGCGAAGTGGAGAAGATCACGTTTCTTGACCTTCCTCTTCCCCGACGTCAATACCGCGGTGTACAAAAGCAAAAAAGGCCCATGAAGCAGAAACCAGGACACGATAAATACGGGAAACCAAGCCTCTTGTACAAAAAACGCCTGGGAGGACAGTAGGTATAATCCAGTGAATAAACCGAGGTAAACTAACCAAGCTATCAATATTCGGTCGTGCAGCACTTTGGATTTTTTGCCCAAAAGCAACAGGGCAAAGAAAAATGCACCAAATGAGGCCGCTGATAGCATGTAATCCATGGCAAATAAGTTAACATAACAAAAATAAGAAAAAGCGTGTCAATCGACAGCCCCTGAATAGGCAGTCAGGAATCTATGCGTTTTTGATTATTTGCTGTCGATTGAATTTGCGACCAGCTCAATATTAGCCTTTCTAACGCCATACGCTTTGGATAACGAATGCCATCGGCTTAAAGCTACTTTAGTCTGCTCAACAACGTCCCCAACCAGTTTCCTTGGTAACTTCACTTCCAGCCCAAGCTTAACCAAATGCTCGGTCGTTGGTTTTTTTCCCTCTCCCATGACCATCGTGCTCTGTTCGCCGTTTGGGCCACTTGAAAAAGTCAGGTCATAGGCGGGAGCTACTTTCCAATCGCCATTTTCATCCATCAGGAAGCTGAAGTTTTTAGCATGATCATCCCTGTTATGCGCCAATACATTGAATACTGCCAGGCGATACATTTTTTCAACTTCACGGATATCTCTCGTAAGCGCAACGGTTAAGTTCAGTAAATCCTCATAATCCAGGGATGGTACCCGAAAGTCAATGTGCAATAAGCCACTCGCGGTATGCATGTGTAGCCTCCGCTGCCCGTGCCGGTCAAACCGCTTTACCGCAAAATATCCAGCGCCTTTTTTCGAGGGATACAAATGAATATCGGGCATCAGGACACCCCCCTCTTTGGCCATTAGCGCATACACGTATTCTATCGCGCCCGCGTCGCTCCCGTCATGTGCATTGGGAAATTTTACAAGCCAGGGTTCCAACCCGCTGTCCATTCGTTTCGCACCATGGGATATATGTTGGTGATCACGATCCACGCCAATGAGCGCTTTTGGCCGCGCACCGGCAGACGACCCATTTAAGGCCAATAATTCCTGTATCACATCTTCCGAAGTACCATGCAAGACTTCTTCTGTCTGGTCGGCCAAATGATCCAAATCAATTAATTCGTGGACATCCGATGGACTATTATCAGGTTCATACACCAATGCGCCCATACCATACAAACCAACGTGCCCCAGGCGATCCAATGATGAGATGCTGGCAGGCAATATGCCTCGCGCCCTTAACATACGGTCAAAAAGCAAACGCCCCCAACCATCGGGCAGACTGTCACTGAATACGCCTGCCAACCCTTCGAAAGGATATTGGGGTAGTGGTATAACTCCTTTTTGCAAAGGCAAGCGGAATGGGGATATTTCAATACCTCTTTGCAAAAACTCATCGACGTATTCAAAATAGATAACGCGATCGCGTATCGCCAAACGCCCTACCGGCTGGATTCCCCCACCGAAATCCAACCCGACCTTGATTTCCGGGACAGGTTGGATCATTTTTTGCGCCCTCTTTTTCGGATTAGATTGTCCGTAGTGTCCAATACGTCGTCGATCGACGTGAATTTCGGTTTTGATCGTTTCAAAACCCCCATCATTTCTTCCAGCCCACCAACGACCATCAACAATTTCAAAAAGGATTCCAAAGAAATAACGCCCTTTTGCTCAAATTTACGCAATGTAGCCAACGGCACACCTGAACGTTCGGACAGGCCCTCTTGGGTTAGTTCCATTAGCAGGCGCCTTTCCCGAACATACCCGGCTATTTCGCGCTGGGCTTTGGAAAGCGATATAAATGATATCATAGTAGTATAAAGTCGGGATAAAACACATTTACTAATACCATAGTATTACAAATTTACGCAATTTCAAAGAGAAAAGCGACTCATCGCCCGACTATTCCACACCTAGCGAAGTCTGGGGATGGAGATGCGGGCATGTCATCTCTTCCGACCTTGTCGCTTCATCCATTTGTAGCCTTCAAACCACAGCACCGATACTGCGGCAAT
>CAYUIZ010000020.1:0-33525 GCA_964444885.1 uncultured Sphingobacteriaceae bacterium
GATGGATAGTTGCATCGCGATCAATTTTGGGTTATCTTGAAATCATTGAGCTGAAGCCGGTCATGCCTGTCCCAAACCTTTCCTTTATCTACTTCGAATAGCAGCGTTGATACATTGCGGAAGTCCATGCTCAAGACGGTATCTATTTGATTTGCGAGGTAGAGACTCTTAACCAATTGACCATCTGCATACACATTAAATACAACTTCCCCCTTGGCAGCAGATTCGGGCTGAGCGGCGAGTGCTACCCCAAAATCAACGGTATAGGACTTTGTGCTATCAAGCGACCAAGCCACGCGTGACGGGCGTAGTGGACCCGCAGCAATCGTCAACTCACTATCCCAATAAGCAACCTCCGCGTAGCTATCTCCTTTTGTTACTCGATAAACCCGCGCAAGGGGCTCCGAAATTTCATGTATATTGGGGTGGTCAGGGTATAAGGAAAAAAAATGCTCCTTAATTTCGGAGAGTTCCTCAGCAGATGGAACGGATACTTTCCTTTTCAAATACGCGGTAACGCCCGCCTCTAGGTCATAAGTCCGCACGGTTTCATACCGGTCTTTCAACACACCGTTAAGGACTTGCTTATTTAAGTAAGCAATTATCTGCTGGTCTGTCTCACGCAAATGCGTTTGTGTAGGATCAGTAACAACCACATAGTTTGCCAAGAAGAAATGGTTAGGAAATCCATCGCGTTTATCTACATGAAAGGTTGGAAGCAATGCACCATGAACGTTTAGCGTGGGCAAATGTACGTTTTTAATTATCTGTTCGTTGAATGAATGCGAGCTTGCCAATACGTACACATAGTTTTCATTTTCTTGAACTTCTGTTAAATCATGGGACAATTTGTTGATAATGTCGAAATCATCTCTCATTAGCGGCCGTGCATCAACGCCTGATAGCAAGTATGGGTTGGGGTGAATTGGATAAATAAAAACCGAAACAACATTCAGAACAAGGGTAACAGCCACACCCCAAAGAACAAGCTTTTTTCGTTTAACTTTTAAAGAAAGCGTCCCAAAGAGAAAGGATATGACCACGAGCGGCGCGAGCAAATAATAATGTTGACCCCCGAACGAGTTAATTCGGGTGAATAACACGACAATGATTAGCGTGCTGACTAATAGAAAAAACATCAGTTTCCTACTAGAAACTTGTCGGAGCAATGCCCACGCACCACCTACGGTCAACAATAGGACAAATAGTCCGTAAAACGTGCCAATCATAAGCAATTGAGAAAAACCAGAGGTTCTATATGCCGTATACAAATCACGGTAGTCTTTTAAAGCCGACATTTTAAAATAGGGGTAAAAGAACCCGAGCACAATACCGGCAATGACGACTCCGCTGATCAATAAATTAAACATCGTATTCAGCAGGATTGACCTATCTTTATGGATAAAGGCTTGAATAGCATTAAGAAACAACAGGGTTGGGAAGTAGGCAATTGTCCAAAAAATATACCATCGACGAGTAAACAAAAGCAAGGTTAACATCAGTCCGATAACTAGGGCGAATTTATAATCCCTTTTTATCAAAAAATTGGTGCTTACGAGCGCATTCAGTATCCAGAATACGATAACTAGTCCAACCATGTCCGGCATACCAAACCTCATTGCAATTAACAGCGGAGTGAACAAAATGCATGCGAGTGGCAACGCTGCCCGCATATAGTTATTTGTGATTGGGAGCAACTTAATCCCTAGACTGGAAATTAATATCGACAGAGGAATGAGGTAAACAAGGTAAATGGATAGCACATATTGAGGGAAACTGAGCCCTAACAGTTGGTTAATAGGGGCCAGCAATAGATTAGGTAATAAACTGTATTCGTCATAGTTAACCGAATGATATAACTGACGTAGGGCGTGAAAAGGTTGTTGAAAAAATAACTGTGAAAATTCAAGAGCTTTTATCCAATAATTGGCGTAGTCCCAAGTATATACAAATCGCTCTTGCGCGAGTAAAACCAGGAGTAAAACTCCTGGCGACAGAAACAATACCAGAAAAATTAAGCGCCAAATCCATTTGATTTTTCGAAACGCATGAACCCATTCTTTTCCCGCATAGAAAATAAATAATAGATATACGATCAGCATAACGAGCGATATCACGTGGGCCATGTTGCTTTAGTTTGTAGCTAGCGTCACCAGTTATCCTCCGAGATTGAATCGTCTCGTTTTGCTCAGCATAAGGAATTATATGCCTGAAGAGGAATAGGTGTGCTATCTAGCTAAGTCTTTGGATAGTTTAGTAATTGATTCAGGTTAAAATACGTCTGTCGAAAATATACAATAATTATGTATGCCTAGCCTCCATATCTAGATGTTTAAACGATTGTAGCCCAATTCCTACACACAGAAAACTTGTACCGAGAAACACAACCCTTGCCCCTTTCGTCGAGCATATTACTCGAATTCTGCTTTCGTTTACGTGACTACATTGACCTAAAAATGAGACCACACCCTTGCATTTCGCAAACCGAATAGGAAAACGGAAGTTTGGTTGAATCCGAGCCATCGATTTGTCTGCGTAAAAACTTGTTTTGCTCGGGCATTTGTCGCAGGTACACCACGATTTTCTGGTCAATCAGCCGGAAATCTCCTGTATCCAACGGGATGTCCACGGAGGTGAGGCATCGCAATGCCCTGTAGAATATCTTGGCAGTGATTTTCTTGAAAAAAGATTCTCCTTCACGGGATTCGCGGCGGGCATAGACCACCTCGAACCCCTCTTGATATTTTTTGTAAAGCTCGGGAATCAACTCCGGCGGATCTTGCAAATCGCCGTCGATAATAACCACTGCGTTCCCCGAACAATAATCGATGCCTGCCGTAACTGCAATTTGGTGTCCGAAATTTCGGCTGAAATTAATGTAAAAAGATCTGCTGTCCTTTTCCGTGAGCTTGATCAACTCGAATAACGACCCATCTGTACTGCCATCGTTGATGAAAATCAGTTCATATTCATCGGTAATTTGAAGTACTGCATCGGTCAACCGTACATAAAGTTCCGGAATATTTTGCTCTTCATTATAAACAGGGATAATGATGGATAGTTGCATCGCGATCAATTTTGGGTTATCTTGAAATCATTGAGCTGAAACCAATCGCACCAGTCTTCGTTTTTCCCTTTATCAACCTGAATTTTAATGCCATGTATGCCACTTACGGAAATGCGGTAAACCGAATCCTTTCGATGTGTCAGGTAAGACTGGTCATATACGTTGTCATCGGTGTATATCGTTAAAAACACTTCGGCGTCATTTTCTGGATCGCAGTTTCTGAGTATGTCTTCCTTATTGGCAAAGCCTGCATTAAAGGACATCGTATAGTTTTTCGTGCTGTCAAGGGAAAAAGATATTTCGGACGGACGTTCATTGCCTGGGATAATAATTAAATGTCCTTGGTCAAAAGCGATTTTCCCATATGCGTCGCCCTTTATCACGCTGCTGATTTGAGCCAAAGATTCGTCAATGTGATACATGCTGGGGAATTCGGGATATTTTTCTTGGAAGAAATGTTTAATTTTCAAGATTTCATGCTGGGTAGGGACAGATAGTCTTCTTTTCAAAAGCACCTTAACTCCTCTATCGATCGTGTAATCCTTGACCGTTTCATAATGGTCTTTGAGAATTCCATTGTGAATCTGTTCGTTCAGATATTCTATCAAATATTGATAACCTTCGCGGGCTAATTGCACCGGATCGGTTACCACGACGTAATTAGCCAAAAACAAGCTATTCGGGAATCCGTCTCTTTTATCTACGACTTGAGTTGCAAGCAAAGCATGATGATGATTAATGTCAGGAAACCTTGTGTTTCCGACAATGTCATCATTAAATAAGCCAGAACCTGCAAGTATATAGACATAATTTCCTTGGTTTTGAAGCGCTACAAGGTCATCCGAAATTCTATTTATTTCAGAAAAATCATTCCTTAACTTTGGTTTTGCATCTATTGACGCAAACAATCTGGAACTCGGAAAAACAGGAAATACAAAAACAGAAACATAGTTTACAGCAATAACCGCTACAAAAGCGATAAAAACAGGTTTCTTAAAACATGATTTGGCCGCTGTCGCCCCAAACAAAAAAGAAACAACAACAAAGGGAGCTAATAAATAATAGTGATGGATTGCAAAGCCATTTATGCGTGTAAAAGGAATCACAATAAGGGGTGTACTAATCAGCAAAAAGAAGACCAATTTCTTTGAGTTGTCATTTTTCCTGTATAAGAAAACAGCACCAACACAGCACAACGCAATGATTAGCAATCCGTAAAAATTAACAAATCCCATCAATTGCTTAAAAAACGGAACTTGATAAGCCGAATAGATCTCTCGGTAATCCTTTGATACAGCCATTTCAAAATAGGGATGAAAAAAAACGATAACAATACCAAGAATCACACAGCCTGTAATTGCGAGGTTGATAATCGTGTTGAAAAGGATCGCACGTTGCTTTTGGACGACGGACTGGATTGCATTCGCAATAAACAGGGTGGGGAAATAGGCCAAAACCCAGAATATGTACCATCTGCGGGTAAACAACAATAGCGTGAGGAACAATCCGATGATCAAAGCCGAAGTGTAGTTTTTGTGAACCAAGAAATTGCGATTCACCAGGATTTTCAAGACTATAAAAACAGGGATCAGTCCAATCATATCCAGCATCCCAAACCGCATTGCAATAACCAACGGCGTGAATACCAAACAGATCAAGGGAAGAGCCAATTTCAATTGCTGGCTTTTGATATTGACTACTTTAATGCAAAGGCTGGATATAATAAGTGATAAGGGAATGAGGTAAATCAGGTAGATGGAAAAAACATAAATTGGAAAATTTAAGCCAAATAATTTATTGACAGGAGCAAGCAACAGGTTAGGCAAATAATTATATTCATAATCGTTTATTGAATGGTATAACGTATCGAGAGCGCCCAAAGGTTCCCTGAAGAATAATTCCGTAAACGAAATTGCCATTCTCCAATATCCGGCATAATCCCAGAAGTAAATAAAACGTTCTTTGGCAAGCAGGCTGACTAAAAATAAACCCGGGAGAATCAATCCCACTGTATAAATGGATTTGACCAGTGTATTTGTTTTCCAAAATGCACTAAACCATTCCGTTGACGCGTATAAAACAAGTAAGCAATATGAAGAAAGGATAATTATGGATAAAATGAGTGCCATGATCGATATGATAAAAGGATTAGTTGTTTAGATTTGTTATTAGAGGAAAAAATGTGCTTGGATTATAACGTTTGAGAAGTTGGGGAGTTTAGGCGGCATAAAATGATATGCCATAACAATACGGAAACTCAAATAAATCAATTGACCTATCCTTTCAACAAATAATAGTTTTGTCAAGAGCAAGCGGAGCTTGGACCATCCTGTTGAGCCAGTTGTCAAATATGGTTCCCTTCATCAAACTCCTGTTTTTCCTTTTCGATGGTTACTCGCACAATTATCGGCGATGAGGACTTTCTTCACCAGCCCCCACAGAATCTGGCGCATCCCGTCTACTGCCTGGGCATAATCGAACACTCGCCGCTCATAAAACTGCTTCAAAAAGTTCGTGGCGCGTTCGATAGGGCCGGCGACTAACTGCGGAAAAAAAGCAACGAAAGCCGAAAAAGCGATGAAATCCGTTATCGGTTTCAGCCTTCGGTTGTAAACGTCGATGGTGTAACTCAACGTCTGGAAGGTGTAAAAACTAATACCCACTGGCAGAATAATATTCAGCGAGTTAGCATTAACCTCCCTCCCCAGTATGGAGAAAGCCGAAACGAAACTATCGATGAAAAAATTATAATATTTAAAAAAACCCAGAAACCCGATATTCACCGCAATACTCATCCATAGGATGTATTTCCGCCTTTTCGCCTGCTCTTCCTTGTCAATCCACAGGGCCAATAGATAATCGGATGCCGTGCTAAATATAATCAAAACCAGAAACCGCCAGTCCCAAAAACTATAGAACACGTAACTCGCCGCAACGATCAATATGTTCTGTATGCGAAGGCTCTTATTAAACACGAACCAGTACAGCGCAAAGACAACTGGCAAGAAGATAGCGAAGTCTAGTGTGTTAAATAACATAAAGCAATGTTGTTCAAGGTCGATTAATGATTCAAGGTCGTTTCAGAGCAAAGCTATGTAATTCGCAAGCGATTTATTTGCAAGGCATCGCCCTCTTTAAACTTTTGTAGATTATCTGCTACACAGAGGTTAAGCCGTATGAATAGGGCCATACAGGATTGGAAAGGAGTAGCTCAAGCCGTCGGGTTTGCGCGGGGTAATACTCCCTTGAGCGACCATGCGCATCTGTGTAAGCGTGAAAGTGATACGTGCACCTTTCCGGCGACTTATTGCGAGTCTAGACGCTCAGCCAAAAAATGGAAGAAGGGTAGGATAAACATATTTTCTTATTTTTGCTATCTTGATTACCTTAGTTTTCGCGCATTTTTTTAAGTAAGGGTGGTTGGAGCCATACATCATCCACCTCGCAACGTAGCAACCTGAATTCCCATGAAAACCATTGACCTATCCGTTGTTATCCCATGCTATAATCATGGCACCTATCTAAAGGAGACCTTGCAGTGCTTTCCGGACTCTCCTGCCGATCACCATCGTTACGAACTCATCATTGTCAACGACGGATCCACCGACGCCAATACACTTGCCGTACTGAAGGAAGTGGAAGAAAAAGGAATTCGTGTGATCCACCAGCACAACCAGGGCCTCAGCAGCGCCCGCAACACGGGGATAACGGCAGCGCAAGGCCGTTACATCCTGCCCCTAGATAGTGACGACAAGATATCCCTGGATTTTATCTATCAGGCTACCGACATCTTGGATACGGATCCGGCATATACTGTCGTGTACAGTGATGGGGAGTATTTCGACGCGAAGACAGGTCCGTGGATTGTGGGAGAGTTCAATCTACAGCGCCTGATGCTGTGGAACTACATGCATGCCTGTGCAGTATTCCGGAAAGAGGCATGGGAACGGGCGGGCGGATATGACACCAACCTAAACTACCTAGGCTTTGAAGACTGGGATTTGTGGTTGGCGATCGCTTTTAGCGGCGGGAAGTTTTATTATCTCCAGAAGCCGCTTTTCTCCTACCGGATTACCGAAAACTCAATGGTCAGGCAATTCACCAATGAAACGTACGATAAGATGCTGGCCTATATCCGAACCAAGTGGGACGCCTACTTAAGCCGGGAGCACCTGACTGAACGGCTTGCCATCAACATGAAACTAAACAAACGGCTGTGGTTCAAGCTATTCCTACGGGTATACTTCCCAAAAACCCTCAATCGGCTGGCACGTAAGGGACGGATCGACACGCCACATGTTTTTTATTAGCTGCGTGACCTAAGCGTACTTACCGTGATAGATTTACCACATTTCCCTACCGGCCGAAAGCGGCGATTATCCCTTCCTTAAATCACCTTGATCACCCCCCCATACCGCGCTAATAAGCGCGTTTTGGGCTGTGTAGCACAAATACTACAAAGAAAAACTATTCATGTGCATCCGTGTCGGTGACATGAAAACAATCTTAGTTTTGTTGTTAGCAACGCACCGAATATGTATCCCGACATCTACACCTAACGAATTGGAAACCTGGATACGTATCCGTGCAAACATTGAACTTGACCGAAAACCGCATCTCATTCGCCGCCGACCCTTGTAGCCTGTTGGTTACGCATAGCTGTCGCTAATGGCTATGGACAGCTGCCGGATATAACGGCTCGCGACTCGAAGCACACATCGGTTATGGTAAGCTACGACATACACAAACGATGAAAAACGCATCTGATCAAACAATCGTTAACCTGTTTTGCGAGCAAGCGCGCAAAACACCGGACAGTATTGCCGTTGTGCTGAGCGGTGAACGATTGACATACCGGGAGCTGGACGAAAAGTCCAACCAGCTCGCACATTACCTACTTGAGCAGGGCGTCCGGACTGAAACACTAGTAGGCATCTGCTTGGAGCGTTCGCTTGAAATGATTATCGGCATTCTGGGAATAATGAAAGCGGGGGGCGCCTACGTGCCAATCGACCCTGAGTACCCCAAGGATCGAATAGCGTATGTTTTGACAGATATCAAAGCACAGGTCGTATTAGCCTCCCATTTATCGTTCGACCTACTCAACGACATTTCGAGCCTTACACCGCAACCCTTTCAAACCATCAACCTTCAGGAAGCCAGACTATACAATAAGCAAAACCAATCTCTCCCCGATCTCTCGTCCCCATTGGACGTCGATCACTTGGCCTATATTATTTATACATCAGGCTCTACGGGCCGGCCAAAAGGCGTGATGATCACCCATAAAAATGTCGTTCGCTTATTTGTTAACGACCAACCGTTGTTCAATTTTAACGAACGCGACGTGTGGACGATGTTTCACTCGTTTTGTTTCGATTTCTCCGTGTGGGAAATGTATGGAGCGCTGCTTTTTGGCGGCCGTTTAGTAATCGTACCTAAACACACAGCGCAGGATGCGCATCTCTTTGCAACACTACTCCTTGACGAAAAAGTAACGATTCTTAACCAAACCCCTTCTGCTTTTTACGTTTTACAGGATTATGCGACCACATTACCTTCGCCCCTTCCGCTCCAGACCCGTTATGTGATTTTTGGTGGAGAAGCGTTAAATCCCGCGAAGCTAAAAGACTGGCACGCTCGCTATCCCGACTGCCGCCTCGTCAATATGTACGGTATCACCGAAACAACCGTACATGTTACGTACCAAGAAATAAAGCAAAATCATCTCGACGCGACAAGCAGCGTGATCGGGGTTCCGATCCCAACCTTGTATGCCTATGTGTTGAATGAAAATTTGGAAGAACTCCCTGCTGATACGGAAGGCGAATTATTCGTAGGCGGTGATGGCCTAGCGCGCGGGTACCTCAACCTGCCTGAATTAACAAGCACCAGATTCATTAGAGATCCATTTTCGGATATTCCCGATGCGCGGCTGTACCGGACAGGTGACCTCGTTAAAATGTCTAACGACGGATCGCTTACCTATTTAGGGCGCATAGACAACCAAGTAAAAATCCGGGGTTTTCGTATCGAGTTGGGCGAAGTCGAGCATACCCTGCAACAAATACCCGGGATACTACATGGCGTAGTCGTAGCCCAAGAACGAGCAAACGAAGACACGCAGCTTATTGGCTATTACGTAGCAGCCGACGCTATTGACAAAGCGGCCATCCTGACATTCCTCCGCAGCCGCCTGCCGGATTATATGGTACCCCAGGTATTGATTGAGGTCGGCATGATTCCCCTGACAAGCAATGGCAAAGTTGACAAAAAGGCGTTGCCGTTGCCGGGTTCGTCCAAAGAGTCGGCAAGTACATGCGTTGCGGCCCAGCACAAAACCGAAGTATTGCTAGCCAGTATATGGAAAACGCTCCTACGGCTCAATCGAGTGGGTCGAGACGACAACTTCTTTGCGCTTGGGGGCAATTCCCTACTAGCGCAGAAAATGACGACGGAACTACGAAGAAAGAATATTGAACTAGCTGTTATTACGTTATACCAATATCCCGTACTCAAAGACCTTGCGCAATTTCTTGACGGCAGCCAACGGCTATTTCCCAGCGTCAAACACGCTCCTCACGGCAAAGCTCGGCAGTTAGACCAAGAGGTGGCCATTATCGGGATGGCCGGACGCTTTCCGGGTGCGAACACGACGGAAGAACTTTGGGAAATACTCGCCAACGGAAAAGAAAGCATCCGGTTTTTCGATGAAACCGAACTGGATCCATCCATTCCCCTTGCCGAGAGGCAGTCGTCCGACTATGTCCCAGCACGGGGAATCATTGATAACGCGACTGACTTTGATGCTTCGTTTTTTGGCATCAATGCCAAGCAAGCCGAACTCATGGATCCCCAGCATCGCGTTTTCCTCGAGATATCTTGGGAGGCCCTGGAAAAATCAGGATATGTCCCCCAAAAATTCAACGGATTTATCGGGGTATATGCGGGTTGCGCAAACAACACCTACTTTGCCAATAACGTTTTGGCCAATCCAGCCGCGGTCGATCAAGCGGGCGGCATGCAAGTGCTTACGGCAAATGACAAAGACTACATCGCCACCAAAACGGCGTATTCCTTAGACCTAAAAGGACCGGCGGTCACTGTTTTGTCTGCCTGCTCCACGTCTTTGCTTGCTGTTGCGCAAGCTGTTGAAAGCATCCGTAGAGGCCAATGCGATATCGCGTTGGCGGGCGGCGCTTCGATCACCTGTCCGATAAATAGCGGTCATCTTTACGAAGAGGGCGCGATGCTGAGCAAGGATGGACATTGCCGGCCTTTTGACCAAAACGCCCAAGGTACGTTGTTTTCCGACGGCGCCGCCGTTGTCGTACTCAAAAGCAAAAAGCAAGCGGAGCTGGATGGAGATCCTATCTACGCCGTAATTAGCGGCGTAGGCATTAGCAATGACGGAGGAGGCAAAGGCAGCTTTACTGCACCGAGCGCAGCGGGGCAAGCCCATTGCATCCGCATGGCGATTAATGACGCCGGCATAGACCCTGCGGATATTTCCTATGTCGAAACTCATGGCACCGCTACGCCCATGGGAGACCCCATTGAAATTGACGGTCTTAAAATGGCCTTCGGCGCACAGGCAGAGCGGCAATACTGCAAAATAGGCTCCATAAAAAGCAACATCGGACACCTGACACACGCGGCAGGGGTAGCGGGGCTGATCAAAACGGCGCTGTCGCTTTATCACCGGAAGATTGTACCTTCGGTCAATTACCAATCGCCTAATCCGAATATTGACTTCGCAAGCAGTCCTTTTGTAGTGAACGATCAGCTGACCGACTGGAGACCACGTCGGGGCAAATGGGTCGCGGGGGTTAGTTCCTTTGGCGTTGGTGGCACCAATGTCCATGTCATTGTCGAGGCGCACAGCACGCCCGGCAGTGCGGAGAAAGTTGCGAATGAAAACACGAGTTCGGGCACGGCATGGCACATCGCTACACTGTCCGCCCGGTGCGAAACATCCCTAAACGTATACACGCAGAACCTTGCCACTTACCTGGAAAACAAACCACACCCCGGGATACGCAACATAGCCTATACGCTGCAGGAACGACGGCAGGATTTTGAATACCGGCGTGCATACGTGGTAAGTGATTCGAAATCGCTGGTCCATGCGTTGCGAAACGAGCAAAAAGCCCCGCGCCCGGCCCATGACCATAGCGGCATGGTCGCCTTTATGTTTCCGGGGCAGGGATCCCAATTCCCCAATATGGGAAGGGAGCTGTATCAGCGAGAATCTGTCTTCCGAGACGCGGTCGATGAATGCGCGATATTGCTACGGGAGGTGCTAGGCGAGGATATTCGTGACACCATCTACGTCGAATCGGTTGACACGCTGGCTGCTACGCGGCTTAAAAATACGAAGTATACGCAACCCGCCCTGTTTGTGACGGAATATGCGCTTGCTAAGCTTTGGATGAGCTGGGGTATTACGCCAGCGGCTTTTATTGGCCATAGTATCGGAGAGTTTGTGGCGGCCCACCTCGCTGGCGTCTTTTCGCTCGCTGATGTCTTAAAACTTGTAGCGATCCGCGGACAACTCATTACTACACTTTCGCCCGGCAGTATGCTTTCCATCCGGGAAGGCGCCGAAAAAGTGCGTCAGATCCTCCCCAAGGGCGTCACGCTGGCGGCAATAAACGCTCCTGCGCTGTGTGTCGTTGCTGGGGAGACTTCATCTATCCTTGACTTCGCATCAAAGCTTGACGGCCTGCACATTGCTAACAAGCCTTTGGAAACGAGCCACGCCTTCCATTCGGATATGATGGAACCGATCTTGGCGCCTTTCGCAGACGCCTTCGCCGATATCCAACTCCACACACCGGCCAAGCCAATCGTGTCCACCGTGACCGGCGAATGGCTGAAAGACGCGGAAGCAACAAGCGTCGAATATTGGGTGCGGCACGTGCAAGCAACGGTTAGGTTCTCGGAGGCTTTAACGTTTCTGGAAAAAGAACTGAACCCCGTATTACTGGAAGTGGGACCCGGAGCTGTCACCGCCACGCTCGCGAAGCAGCACGGCATCAGTTTGGCAGTGCGATCGATAGACGGTCTGCGTCAAGTAGAAGAACACCGTCATTTATACACAGCTATTGCTAATTTATGGACACTTGGGATACAGCCCGACTGGAAGGCTGTAAACGTCGGACACCGAAAACTTGTTGATTTGCCAACATACGCATTCAACCGGGCACGCTACTGGCTGCCCGCTAGGCCGGCGACAGACAACCCTACTACACAATCCGCCGTCGCGGGCATTAATGGGCATTCCGCCATGCTGCCCGTTCAGCTGCCTGCTGAACCTCAACCCATATCAGCGAACATGGATAGAAAAGAACGAATCGTTAACAAAGTCACTGACCTACTTGCTGACGCGTCTGGCATCGAAATCAGCCAAACAGCGATTGGGTCTAATTTCATTGAACTCGGATTTGACTCTTTATTGCTCACGCAAGTAGCGTTGCGTTTGAAAAAAGAATTCGGTGTGCCTGTAACGTTCAGAGGGCTGAACGAAGCGTATCCTGACGTAAACTCGCTGGCCGACTACCTCGACAAAACATTGCCGCCTAACGCTTTTGCTAAACAGACAGGGAAGAACCCTGCTAACCCCACTCCCCCAGAACCTGCCCGAGGGGTGACAAATTTGCCTCAAATGACTAACGGATCGGATGCAATCAACTTAATATCCCAACAAATCGCGCTGTTGTCCCAGCAGATCGCGCTGATGCAACAAGGTGACGGATTGGGAAGCGTACAGACAAGCGGTGAGTCGCTACGGCAACCCCATCCGGCTGAATCGCTCAGCATCACTGAGACAGCCGAACTAAAGAAGCCGTTTGGCGCTACTGCACGCATAGAGAAAAGGACATCGACACTAACGCCCAAGCAACAGACTTACTTGGGACAACTCATTGCACAATACACCCAAAAAACACGCAAAAGCAAGGAATACACGCAGGAACATCGTGCCTACATGGCCGATCCGCGCGTGGTTTCGGGTTTCAAGCCAGAAACAAAAGAAATCGTCTATTCAATTGTAGCCAACCGGTCGAAGGGCTGCCGGCTATGGGATTTGGATGGCAATATGTATATCGACGTTTTAAACGGATTTGGTTCCAATTTTCTTGGATATCAACCCGACGTAGTGAAAAAGGCACTCATCCAGCAGATCGAGGAAGGGTATGAGATCGGGCCGCAGCACGAGAAGGCGGGGGCGGTCGCGAAATTAATTTGCGAATTTACCGGATTTGACCGGGCAGGCCTGTGCAATACCGGGTCAGAAGCCGTGTTGGGCGCTATGCGTATTGCCCGTACGGTGACGGGCCGCTCAACGATCGTTGCTTTTACGAATTCATACCATGGTATCATGGACGAGGTCATTGTGCGGGGCACAAAAAAGCTAAAGACTTACCCTGCCGCCCCGGGCATTCTTCCCGAAGCGGTACAAAACATGCTCATCCTCGATTACGGCACGGAAGAGTCCATGCGGATTATCCGAGAGCGTGCACACGAGCTCGCTGCCGTACTTGTCGAACCTATACAAAGTCGCCGCCCCGAGTTTGTGCCTGTTGATTTTCTCCGTGAATTGCGCGCCGTAACCGCGCAGGCTGGAACAGCCCTAATATTCGATGAGGTCATCTCCGGATTCCGGTTTCATCCACGGGGCGCCCAGGGCTTATTTGACATCAAGGCAGACATTGCGACCTACGGCAAGGTCGCCGGTGCCGGCATATCCGTTGGAATCATTGCCGGAAAAAAACATTATATGGACGCGCTAGATGGAGGATACTGGCAGTATGGCGATGATTCTATACCCGAAGCCGGCGTTACCTACTTCGCAGGCACCTTCGTTCGGCACCCCCTAGCTTTAGCTACTACGCTAGCATCATTGGAATACCTGAAAGAGCAAGGTCCCCAATTACAGGAAACCGTCAACAAGCAAACAAAAATATTAGCGGATCGGCTAAATAGCATATGCGAACGATACCGAACCCCCTTATTCATCGCCCATTTTGGATCGTTATGGAAAGTCAAGTACCACGAAGAGTACCCTTACAGCGAACTGCTGTTTGCCGCGATGCGACTAAAGGGTATCCACATACAGGATGGGTTCCCCTGTTTTCTGACGACAGCGCATACCGATGATGACGTTGACCGTATCGCCGAAGCCTTTGAGGAAAGTGTCCGGGAACTCGTTGACGCAGAATTTATTCCCACTTCCTCCGCGCCGGCACACAACGGTAAGGCCACCATGGAGGGAAGCATCGCTAAAACACAACTGCCGCCGGTGCCGAACGCCCGACTGGGCAAGGATAGCGAGGGAAACCCTGCGTGGTTTGTAGAAGATGAAAAAAACGCGGGCCGCTACCTGCAAGTGCAAATTTAGCCTTTGATTAAACGCAGTATGGATAACACGCTCACGACCCCTCGCTTAGTTTCCGTTAATTTTGATCCGTTTGCCCAAGGTGTAATTGAGAAGACCGCTCGTATCACCGAATCGCAACAGGAAATCTGGACTTCTTGCCTTATCGGGGGCGTGGAAGCCAATTGCGCGTATAATGAATCAATATCCCTAGTGCTTCAAGGTGATTTTGTACAGGAAGCCATGTCACGTGCACTGAGAGACGTTGTAACGCGGCACGAAGCACTACGGTCCACCATCAGCGCCAATGGCGAATACCTGTGTATCCACACGGATGCCAACTTCATGCTGCATAGCGAAGATCTGTCTATGCACAAAGAACTCGAGCAACATACATTGCTCGAAGCATACGCGAAAGACGACGCCGAAACGCCCTTCGACCTGAAGAATGGCCCGCTCTTTAGAGCTGCTATTTTTAAGTTGAGTGAGCATAAGCACCACGTCAGGCTAACCGCGCATCATATGGTTTGCGATGGCTGGTCATTTGGGATCATCCTGGAAGATCTCGCCGTCCTTTATTCAGGGCATGCGCAGTCCGTTCACCCCGATATACAAGCCCCGACTAGCTTTGCTGAATATGTTGCCTACTTAACGGATTTCAACGCGAGCAACGAATATGTTGAAACCGAAAATTATTGGATCGGCCAATACACGAAACCGTACTCCACTATCGAAATACCGATTGATTTCCCACGGCCGCCGCAGCGCACCTACCAGAGCGACCGTGTCGATTTTTTGCTCGACAAAACGTTGGTAGAAAGCCTCTCTTCGATGGGAAAAGCTCATAATGCGAGTTTGGTGACCGTCCTGCTGACGGCTTTTGAAGCCTACATGCATCGCCTGTCGGCGCAGGAGGACATCGTCATCGGCCTTGCGGCATCGGGACAACTCGCGTCGGGATACCCTAACCTGGTCGGTCACTGCGTACACCTGTTGCCGATAAGAAGCAAACCGTCGGGAAACGTTCCGTATGCCGACTATCTCCGGCGCAGAGCGGGACAAATCATGGATGCCTACGACCATCAACAGCTCACATTAGGAAAACTACTGCAAAAAATACAGGTAGACCGCGACAGCTCACAAGTCCCTTTGACACCTTTTGTCTTTAATGTCGACATAAGCATGGGCGAACAGCTGTCATTCCACGGTTTGACGCACGAACTCATTTTCAACCCACGGCGATATGAAAACTTCGAAATCTTCTTGAACGTCACGCGCGCACACGGTTCACTCGTTTTGGAATGGTCGTACAATACGCAATTGTTTAAACGCAGCAGCATCGAGCGGATGACACGCGAGTTTGAGGCCTTATTGTATAGCATTGCCAATTCCCCCGCGCAGCGACTCGCTTCGCTGAATATCCTCACTTCCCAAACGCGGACGCAACTCGAAAAGTGGAACGAAACGCACATAGATTTTGGTGACGAGCAAAGTTTCGTGGAACTGTTTGAGCGAACTGCAAAACAACACCCTGACCGGATCGCGGTAACGTTTGGTAGTCGACAACTCACATACACCGAGCTCGACACACGGAGCAACCAGTTTGCACACGCGTTAATTCAGGAAGGAGTCTGCAAAGGCGACAAAATCGGAATAGTTTTAAAACGCTCGGAGAACCTGATCGTAGCGCTGCTGGCCGTAATGAAAGCCGGAGCAATTTACCTTCCATTCGACCCTAGTCATCCGATAGCCCGCGTGTCGTCCATTCTTGACGAAGTGGAGGCCACTTACTTATTGACATCCCACGACTATCCCGGCATACACACGAAAAAAGTTCGCGAATGCTATGTAGAAGACCTCCTTACTAACCATTCGCAATTGAGTATGGAAAAACCTTCCGTAACCATCAGCCGGGGCGATTTGATTTATATCCTTCACACCTCGGGATCGACCGGAAAACCCAAAGGTGCGCAAATTACGCATGGCAACATCGTCAACTTTCTGAGGAGCATGGCAGTAAGCCCTGGTATAGAAGATTCGGACAAAGTGCTTGCTATCACACCCATTTCGTTCGATATGGCCGTGGTACTCTACCTGCCACTCATGTTGGGAGGTGAACTCGTTTTGGCAGACGAAGAGACTTCAAAGGACGGTCGCCTACTTTTTGAGCTGATCATCGAAAAACGCATCAGCTGGATGATAGCCACACCCTCTACGTGGGAAATGATTCTGTCGATTGGGTGGGATAAGCCACTCAATTTGTTGGCCATCAGCGCCGGCGAAGCGTTGAGTCCGAAACTCGCCCAACAGCTCTTACAACGGTGTAGTTCCCTATGGAACGGCTATGGACCTACGGAGACGACGGTAATGGTACTGATGAAAAAAATCGTATCGCACGAGCTATCGATAACATTGGGAAAACCCCTCCCAAATACGCAAATTTATATTCTAGACCAATACGGCAATCAAGTCCCTCCGGGACACCCCGGAGAAATATATATTGCCGGCTCAAACGTGGGTGCCGGATATTACAACCAGCCCGAACTCACGCGCTACCATTTTATTAGCAACCCCTTCTCGGCCGACCCAAACACCCTTATGTATCGTACGGGAGATCTCGGTATGTTTGATGAAGACGGTGACATCCAATACCTTGGCCGGATAGACAACCAAGTAAAAATCCGCGGACACCGAATCGAACTGGGTGAAATTGAGCATGCACTTATCAATCAATCGGGTGTTAAAGACGCTGTCGTTATGGCCGTCGAAGATCATAAAGGAGATAAAACCCTTGTCGCCTATCTCGTGCCGGACGCAGACGATGCCTCCGGTTGGAAAGACCGATGGGAAGATCTGTGCGAGTTGGGTATAAAAGGTGAAGAAGACAAACCCTTAGAAGAACAGAACCTAGACATTGCTATTATTTCACAGTACTACAACAGCGGTGAAATCGAAGAGCAAGGAGCCGAATGGACGAATGAGGGACTAAAGCGCATCAAGGCCCTAAAGGCAAAGAAAATCATCGAATTAGGAACTGGAGGAGGGCACCTTCTCTTAGCGATGGGTGCCGAGGTGGAAGAATATGTGGCTACTGACTACTCGGAGGTGGCGATAAGCAAGTTGAACGAAAAATTGGCTCTCCATCCTGATAAATGGCAGCATGTTAAAGCCTATACGGCACTGGCAGATGATTTTTCCGGTATCGCTCCGAACGCCTACGACCTCGTTTTTTTACATGGCGTCGCCCAGTATTTCCCGAGCCTGCGATACTTACAAAAAGTAATTGAAAACGCCACATACGCGTTGAAAGATGGGGGTTGTATCTACATTGGAGACATGCAAACGCTAGGCGCGATCTCGATGCATTTCTATCTCGACCAGCTTGATATCACGAGTGATACCACAACGGTCAAAGAGTTTTTGGATATTACCGAGCTCCGTATAAAAAAAGAAGAAGAACTAAGTGTTGACCCCGACTTTTTCTACCAATTACCTTCAGTAATCCCAGCCATAACGAGCGTAGATGTTCAAATTCGTGGCGGCAACTACCTCAATGAAGGGACGAAATGCCATTACGATATTTGGCTTTATGTGGGTAGTTCTGCACCAAAGACAGCTCCTAATGCTGTCGAGCTATACTGGAGTTCAACAAGTTCCATACAATGGATACATTCAGAATTACAACGTCACGGCAGACAAGTTGTCTCCGTCAAGGACATCCCCAATAGGCGGTTGAGTCGTGATTTCGAGTTACTACAGTTAATTAACCAAGCGAATAGGGATGTAACGATTGGCGAACTAAAACAACGGATGCAATCGGTTGGGCCTTCGGGTGTCAACCCCTCCGATTTATGGACATTGGGTCAACAAGCCGGCTATACGACCCACGTTCGGTGGGCAACTGATGGATCGGACGGAAATATCGAAGCCGTATTCATTCCCTTTGATTTGAACGCTCTTCCCGAACCGCCCTCAAGTGAACTAAGGTCGACCGCCGCAATCAATAGGCACGACGAGGATATCCGACAATTGGAACTCCCCGAACACCAATTGAAAAAATGGAAAAAGGCCGTGCAAGCCAAGTTGCCGGAATATATGGTCCCGACAAGATATATTGCTCTGAATAGGTTTCCTCTTTCAGTCAACGGAAAAATCGATAGGAAAAGGCTTCCTCAACCAGCAACTATCACCGAAATTTCCGGTTCTAAGACGCATAAAACCCCGTCGACTGCAACCGAAAAAATAATCCACAACATCTGGTCAAGATTTTTGGAGATTGACGAGATTAGCGTAACACAAAATTTCTTCGAACTCGGTGGTCATTCACTCATTGCCGTTAAAATCATGCTCGAGATCGAAAAAACCACGGGGTCTCGGCTTCCGATTTCGTCGCTGTTTGAGCATTCCACGATTGAGAAGTTAGCGAAAGTGATTGACGGGGATGGAGACCCCATGTCTTGGGATTGTGTCATTCCAATCAGAACAGAAGGAAAAAAACCTCCGCTGTATGTCATCCATGGGGTGTTTCTCGATGTACTGTTTGTACGAAACCTGCTCCCTCATCTCGATCCAGACCAACCGCTATACGGCATCCAGGGCATGGGGCTGAGTGGGAAAAGCAACCCCTTGAAATCGGTTGAAGAAATTGCGTCACATTATGTTGATGAAATGCTCAGACACACACCCGATGGACCCTATGCCATAACGGGATATTCCTCTGGAGGTGTATATGCATATGAAGTCGTTAAACAACTGGAGTCACAAGGCAAACAGGTAATATCCCTAGGGTTACTCGACACCCATGTGAATACCATAAAGTTTTCCAGCCTCAATAACGAGGCTCGCTGGAATTTTCATTGGATTAAGAGAAGTGTTAAGCTGCATGGCTATAAAAAAGGGTTGTTTTACATTTTTTTAAATTTTGTTTTGGAGGTCATTGCTAAAACAAGTTACAGGCAATATACCCGCATAGTAGCCTCTCGGGATGGTCTTACCCAGGAGCAAGCCACCTATGTGTACGCGCATACGCGATATCGCTTAAAACCATTCGACATCAAGGCCAGTTGCTATTTGTACAAAAGTCCCCATGCCGATCACCTAAAATACACATCGGATTACGAAACGAATGGTTGGAGGCCGACACTCCATGATAACTTGCAAATTATACCGGTCAATGAGCCGCACGATAACATATTCGATATCGAAAAAGTTGCGGATCTGGCCGTCAAGCTCCAGAATCAATTAAACGAAGCAAGGGCAATCCATCAGACAGAAAGAAAATTAGAAACATCATCTGTAGTACTATAGGTAACGAGTCAATATAAAAAAACCGCTCAAACAGCACCCGCAGTACATCTATAGCTATTAGAAACAACATGAACGAAATAAACATACAAAATCAATTGAGCGAAGCCGAGAAGGATCCCATACCTGATAGCCGGAATTATACGGTATTGGACCTGATCGAAATACAAGTTAATAACCGCCCTAATGAAGTTGCCCTTATCGCTGAACAGGATTCCTTCACTTACAAAGAGCTGGATGAGGTGTCCAATGCCGTTGCGGGCCACCTCATCAATGCTGGAGTAGGCAAAGGCACATTTGTCGCACTCTTTTTGGAGAAATCCATCGAAACGATTGCGGCAATTTTAGGGGTGTTAAAGGCAGGTGGAGTTTACGTGCCGATTGATGTAAATTATCCGGACAAACGGGTAGATTACATGTTATCAGACACAAAAACCCAACATATCTTAACCCAATCACCTCATCATAATCGTATTAATGCCCTGCTGACTGACGAAGGCACAACACTGATCGTCGATGAACTGATGAAGCAACAAGCCGTACCAAACAGCAGCCGGCAGCAAGTCGAACGAGAGGACTTGGCTTACGTGATTTATACATCGGGTACAACAGGTACCCCAAAAGGTGTGCTGATTGAGCATTGTGCACTATCAAATTACATCCAAAAGCAATCCCAGTTTCTCCAACTAACTAGTGACGAGCGCATACTGCAATTTTCAAACTACAGCTTTGATGCGTCCGTAGAGCAAATTTTTCTTGCACTGACAACTGGTGCCACACTGGTTATTCCAACCGATGACGTCCTGATGGATAATGATGCATTTGCTGCATTTATCAACGCCCAAGCCGTTACCCATATACATGCAACCCCCTCGTTCCTTGAGTTTATTCCCTTAGCAAAGTATCCAAGTCTAAAACGAATAATTTCTGCAGGTGAACGTTGCAATCCCCAGCTAGCAAAGGCATGGAGTGCTCATGTAGATTTTATCAATAAGTATGGCCCCACGGAATCAACGATTTCCACACACGAATATCGGTACCCGCAATCTGGAGAATCGATGACAAACGTTCCGATCGGCAAACCGCTGCCTGGTATTATCCAACGCGTATTGTCTCCCGAAGGCAACCCGGTAGCCATAGGCGATGTCGGGGAGCTTTATCTCGGTGGGGATCAGCTTAGCTTGGGCTATTTAAATTTACCAGAGCTCACTGACCGACAGTTCGTACGAATTCAAGGGGATCGCTTTTATCGGACGGGGGACTTAGTGACACTGCATCACGGCGGATTGCTCGAATATATGGGCAGAGCCGACGAACAGCTTAAAATTCGGGGGTATAGAGTGGAGCCCGGTGAAATAGAGCATCACTTAAATCAGTTAGCAGGTGTTAAAACAGCTGTAGTCGCCGTAAAAGAAGACAGTACAGGAATCCAAATCTTAGTAGCTTATATACTCCTGAAGGATGCATCGGATCAGACCGATATCCTTCCAAAAGAAGTCATCGCAAATTGGCGGGCTACCCTGGCTACCTTCCTTCCTCCTCATATGGTACCCAATGCATGGGTTCACTTGCACAAAATACCGCTCACACTAAACAAGAAAGTCGACCGAAAAGCGCTACCGCAGCCCACTGTCCAAGGATACACACCTCTTGACAGATCATCATATTCATCTACACAACTATTGGTGACCGACACCTGGACAGTCGTTTTGGGTCTGCCAAGCGTAAGACTAGATGACAACTTTTATGAGTTGGGCGGACATTCGCTATTAGCAATGAAAGCGCTCACTATTATCCGTAGGAGTTGTGGCAAGCACGTCCCGCTTTCTACCCTCTTGACCAACCCCGTCGCAAAGGATTTCGCAGCTGCTATCGATAATAATATGTCTGAAATCAGCACACGATTAGCTTCAACAACGGACCAAGCGGCTCTCCCCAGAGACGAGAGAGGTTGTTACCGAATCCCGATGATCGCGCCACAAAAAGAGATCTGGCTATCCTGCCAATTGGGTGATACGGCAGCAAACTTAGCCTACAACGTGTCGATAACGTTGGAACTCCGCGGCAGCTTGAACACAGTCGCTTTAAGCCAAGCTATCGACAGCTTGGTCAAGCGACACGAGGCATTGCGTGCATCTGTCGAAGACGAAAGCGAATCATTGGTCATATGGCCAAATAGTGACGTATCGTTGCAAGCCATTCCTTTTACCGAAGGAAGCAGTGCTTCGCATAAAAAACAGCAATTCGAGGCCTTTCTAAGCGCACAAATGGGCACGGAATTTGACCTAAATAAGCCCGCGCTGTTCAAAGCTTTTCTTCACCAATTCAGGGAAGACAACCACCGCCTTACCCTTATCACGCACCATATCATATGTGACGGTGTCTCCATACGGGTCCTGGTTCGGGACTTAGCTGCGCTATACAACGCACACGCCCATGCTCACACATCCGCGCTCGCGCCCGCGCCACAACTCTCGGATTTTGCACGGGAACATGCCGAGTTCGAACAGTCAGACGCTTATCAAGGCACGCTGCAATTTTGGTATGACCAGCATCGGAATCAAAGCGCACCCCTCGACTTGCCAATCGACTTTCCACGTCCACCGCTGCGAACCTATGAATGTCTTTCCCTGGAGCAGCGCTTACCCACGGGCACGCTATCGCAGTTGCAAAGACTAGCCACAAGCGCAAGCATGAGTGTGGCAGCAGCCCTGACGGCCATTATGGAGGTCTTTTTATATCATCGGACTGGCCAACGCGACCTCATTTTGGGACTGACGACAGCGGGTCAGTACTTATCAGGATATGATGACCTCGTGGGCCATTGCGTAAATCTTCTGCCGCTTCGCACGCAAGTAAATCCCGATCAGCCCTTCTCACAATACCTAAGCGTACGCAAGAAGGACATATACGCAGCCTACGAGCATCAGCAACTGACATTCAGCAAGTTGCTCCGCCATCTCAAAATCCAACGAGACCGGGCACAAATTCCGTTGGTACCCTTCGTCATGACGATCCAAGCCGACAATGGTCCTAACGCTACATTTGAGGGACTCCAGTCAACTACCACGGCAAACCCGAGTACAAGCCAAACGTTTGAACTCTTCACGAGTTTCAACCTTGAAAAAAACACCGACAGCATACATGTCCACTGGGCATATAACAAACAACTTTTTGCTGCCGATACCATCGCACGTATGGGGACGGAGCTGGCGCTGTTGATCGATACAGTCACCGCTGAGCCCACGATTGCTGTTGGAAAAAGCCTGCCGCTGCCCCACCCGTTCCCAGCGTGGGAACAATACACGTCAGCTTACCCCACAGGCACCACCTTACTCGACCACATCGTCGACCGCGCACAGCAGGATCCAAATGCGACTGCGCTATGGTATGATGGAACTGAAATGACGTATCGGGACTTGGACTTTAAATCCAATCAATTCGCAAATTACCTGCTTAATAAAGGTGTACGACGGCGTGATTTAGTAATATTATGTGTAACCCCATCTCTCGAAATGGTTATCGCCTTCCTAGGAATTTGGAAAGCGGGGGCCACCTATGTCCCGATTGACCCCGAGTTGCCTACCGAACGCCTGCGCCACATTATTGACAAAACTGGGGCTGACACCGCTATCCTAAATCGAGAGACAAAATATATCTCTCCATTTGGATCGCTCAAGAACAGCATCGTCATTGACGAGCCCGACTTGGAAGCATGGACATACCCGACAACACAGCCTACCGAAAGGCCAGCGCCTGAAGATGGCGCCTATGTAATATATACCTCGGGGTCGACAGGCAATCCGAAAGGCGTACTGATCGGCCACGAGGCCTTAGTAGACTACTACTTTGGCCTTAGCAAGCATGTACCTGAGGTACGCGAATGTAAGGAATATATCCTCGGTTCGCCGATTTACACTGATCTCGGCAATACCATTCTTTATGGTTCCCTTATTAACGGCGGCCGGCTTCACCTCTTCAGCAAGGAACGATTTAATGACCCGGACTATATCGGGCGATATTTTTCAGAAAACGAGATCGACTTCCTCAAAATTGTACCGTCACATTGGAATTATTTCTCTAAGCTTGGGGTCGACATTGCCCCTAGGAAAATTCTGATGCTGGGCGGTGAAGGTCTTCCGTCAGCCATCGTTGATACGCTTCGTCTTAACGGAAAAAAATGCATTGTCGTCAATGAATACGGTCCTACGGAAACGACCATTGGCAAACTACTACACGTCGCCGAGGAGGACCGGGTTTACGGAAGCGAAATACCGATTGGACGACCCTATTCCAACACCGCAACGTACGTGCTGAATGAAAATTTAGGACACTGCCCCATAGGCGTGCCGGGCGAACTGTATATTGGGGGGACCGGCTTGGCTGCAGGCTACCTCGGCGAACCTGAACTGACGGCAAATGCATTTTTGGAGATCACCGTTTCAGAAAGCAACACCCTGCGTCTCTATAAGACGGGCGATGTGGTGCGCTGGCTCGCTAACGGTGAGATTGAGTATCTGGGACGCAAAGACGAGCAGGTAAAAATCAGGGGCAACCGTATCGAGCTAAGCGAAATCGAGAGCCAGATCAGCAAATTAGCAACAATCGCCCAATGTGCCGTGCTCGCTGTGGGCAAAGAGCAGCACGATAAACAATTAGTTGCCTATGTAGTACCACGTGCGGGAAAATCCGTCGACCGAGAAAGCTCGATTGGACAACTTCGTGAAGTACTGCCCGATTACATGGTGCCAAGACATTGGGTGACGATAGCCGATATTCCGCTAAACGCAAACGGCAAAGCCGATAAAAAGGCGCTGGCGCGAAACTTTGTGCTCCCCGAGCAACGTGCTAGCCAATACGTGAAGGCGCAGACAGAAACACAAGCTAAACTAGTCGAAATATGGACGTCATGCCTTAAAGTCGAGAAAGAAATAGGCATCACAGATGACTTTTTTGAGCTTGGCGGACACTCGCTCATTGCTGTCCGCATCATGGTGCGAATCCGGCAGCATTTCGGGTTGTCCTTGCCGCTAGCTACGCTTTTTGAGCATGTGACCATCGAGAAGCTCGGCCAAGTAATCGACGGAGACGCGAACCCTTTGCAATGGGACTGCGTAATTCCCATCCGGACAACGGGAGGCAAACCTCCGCTGTTCATCGTCCACGGTGCATTGCTTGATGTCATGTACGCGAGGCTCGCCCTCCCTTACCTCGACTCGGATCAGCCCCTATATGGGATCCAGGGTATGGGGCTAAGCGGCAAGAGTACGCCGGCCAATAACATTCAGGAGATAGCCGCACACTATGTCGCTGAGCTATTGACGCAGGTACCTGAGGGCCCATACGCGATTACCGGATATTCGTCGGGTGGGGTGATCGCATTCGAGATGGCCAAGCAGTTGAAACGCATTGGGAAAAACGTCTTTTTCCTAGGTTTGTTTGATTCGTTTGCTTCAAACGGTGGGTTTAGTAGCTTTACTGGTACAATCGATTTCTGGAAACTCATTTTAAAGGAATCATTCTATCAATACGGATACAAAAAGACTTTTCAGTTCCTATCGCTTATCCTAGTTGATAAAATTCTACAAAAAACAATTGTAAAAGTTAATAAAAACTTCACCAAAAACATTTTCCCAGAGGACTATTGGAAGAGTAAAGCGCAGTTGATTTATATCCTTGCAATCAGGAAATACAGACCTACTCCCCTTAATATCAATACTGTCTTATTCAAAAGCCCATCTATTGTTCCTCACGCGGAAAATGACCTAATTAGCAGAACAAATGGGTGGTCCGCGATAATTAAAAAACACCTGACGGTGACGCCTAGCTCGATCATACATTCAGAAATGTTCATTCCAGAAAACATCAAAGACTCAGCGTCAAGCCTTCAGAATCAATTAAGAGAGGCATGGAAACATTTCAACCAAGAACACGGAACCTAATAAAATCCAGCATCTTGTAGATCTAAACCACTCAACCGATAATTACAACCTACAGAAGAAAACATGGCCGCTATCCTGTCTATCGTCATACGCGCCTTATACTTGCTTCTTATTTCAAAGGCGGCTAAAGAATGGCCAAACGCTTTCTGCGCCAGGGGATACGTATTTAAGGCCCCTATCCATTGTTCAAGATTCCAACTTAAGTAAGCGCCAAGGAAAGGTGTCCCAAGAAAAAAAACATTAGCTACTAGAAGCTACCCAATTCCCGACAGCCCGTTGCCCAGTGTCCCGAATAGAAAGAGGAGAACGTCATGCGCTCAATCAGCCCGTCTTCTGCGCGTGGTACCTTGCAATATTTGGCAACACTTCCCCGTTTATACGCTCCACCCACTGAACAGCGGACGTTTTTCCTCTGATGAGACAAAACGTTCATGTTAAGCCAAACACAGGGGTATTTTCGCTAAAGTATAATTGATTTTGAAATCAGGCTATTTTTCTTTTACTTTGTAGCGTTTTTACTACAATCGGCAGGTGCCGCATAAAATAATTTAACGTATACAAGTGAAAGTTAAACTCATCTACCCTATTTTCCTCCTCATGATTGCGATGGGAGGATGCGAGAAAGACACTTTAGCAGATTCCATAGAAATAATCGATCCGGATGCCCAAACGCCGGACGATCATACCGATCCGGAAAACGGCGAGGAAGACCCCACTCCCACCGATCCCGACAATGGTGGCGACGACCAAACGCCGGACACTCCGCAGGATCAGCAAACCACCGTATTGACCGGTGACGCCAACGGCAAGCTGCTTATCGACGGAACTCAAAAGCAATATGACTGTAACACTACCTTGGCGATCAAGGGTGGGCAATATAACCGGATCGAAATCCGCAACCTCCATGGCCAAGCCGGTTGCCCCATCCGCATCGAAAACCACGGGCTAGTAGAGTTTATCGGATATCGGAAAACCATGTCGATTTCAAATGTTTCCCATGTTATGATTTCCGGTGACGGAGACAAGCAGATGGAGCGAGGGTTTTCATTTAGGGATAACGAATACCGATCAGTGTCGTTGAAAGGCCCAATAAACCATTTCATTTTTCAGCACATCGAGTTTAGGAATATTGGCAACCGCGTTATCTATTATGACCATGATCCCGTTTATGACGGCTCAGCCGCATCTTACTCCGAAAATCTTAAATTTCTTAACTTATCCGTAGAAGAATCGGGGATGTTGCTATATATTAAAGGTAGTATTAAAGAAGGTGTCATGCGAGGCTTGGTTAAAAATCTAGAAATTGCCAACGTCCACTTCGCAAATGCACCAACTCCGAAAAATGTTGTTTACGTAGGGTTAGCAGACGGTTATGATATTCACCATAACACCTTTAACAACGTCAACAAAGGAAACGACAACCATAATGCGATGTTCCATATTATAGGCAATGGCAGATTTTACAATAACAGAATAAGCCAGCACCAAGGAAACGCCTTAAGGGCTTGGTTAGTCAGTATAGGCACCACTCCAAGACAAGTAGAGATATTTAATAATATAGTAACAGATTCTCGAAAGTATTCTGCATTTGAAGTGCAATCTTTCACCGATTATATGATTCACGGGAAAACGACGTTTGCCCATGCTAAAGTTTATCATAATACCTGCGGCAACCTAAACTTAAGTCAGGATTGGTATGGTGTTGTGTTGGACGCATATCGGCTTTTAGGCGGAAAATGCGAGGTTTACAACAACTTAGCGTATTATTTCCCTTCGCCGCACCCACGCCACAATATTATCAGCTATATGTCCGTTGAGAGCGATAACGTCACAGAATCCAATAACATCTATTTTAATTCGGCAAAAGCGGCGGGGCTCGCAAACCAAGTCTCTTTCCAATTATTGCCTACTTCAGATGCAGTTACTGCGACTACCTTGCCACTAGGGTTAACCTATGATTTTCATGGAAATAGACGAAATAGCACTACTCCTACGATTGGCGCGGTAGAGCACTAAGCGACTGAAACCACAAGAGATTCGCTGAATTTATTACAAAATAAAAACTAAGTTCTTTGATCAACCAAAACAGAGTAGCTTGCGTTTGCAAGCTTGGTGTTAGATATCATAACTTTACTGTTTTTACAACGGCTCTAATAAAGGTGCGTATCTTCCTCTCGTTGTCTCGTAATGAGTTTTCTGTGTCGATCTCAAGGACGGGGATATATTCTTTGAGTATACTAATTAACGCGTCCTTTTCATTCAATGTTTGCTGAATCACTCTAAGCAACTCCTCATGGGTTGAAGTATTGTGCCCATACCAATTAGTCCCTCCGGATTGCCTTCTTTTTTCTATCCGGGAGGCAATCGCCTCTACCGATGCGACGCAATAGACGATAGCCCTCCTCTGCATAAGCAGCTCAAACGATTCTCTATCATCGTCACGTAAACTACCAATCCCGCCACTAAAAAACTGGAAAATGCCTTCTTCCGATAAAATTAAATCTTTCTTATTATAGACATGGATTAAAGCGTCCTCCCTTAAAACATTATAAGATGAGCTACAACCTTCTAATCGATCCGTGGGTTGTAGCAGGCTCCTCGCACTCGCCAAGTGGTTAATTCGCCATGATGCTAAATACTGATAGAATGATTTCGGGTCTTGAAGTTTCACGTTGACCTTGTCGTAGTGCATCGTCGAAAAGTGCTTGGGATCGATCCATTCGACCAGGGGTTTTTTATTTAATTGCCGATACAGGGTGGTTTTGCCTACTGCTGGCCCCCCAACGAACTCAATATAAACCGGAGTTGGTTTCTTTTCTTGAAAGAACTGAAAACGCCTTAAAGGCGTAACGCGTCGAATCGTAAAACCAAGTGGAAGCGTCATCTTCGCAATAATTTTTTTTATATCTACAATAGCCATTGGTAACAGGTTATTAGTTGAAGGCTTAGGTGTCTCTAACGACTAGAGTCGGCACATACATTCCCAGATCCCGGGCATATATCGGCCGAGTTAGTCAAGGATAATCGGCTAGTTAATAAATGCAAAGTTAACATATTATTAATCAATAATAGTCAAAGATGACACTAAAAGTACGCGACGGCTTGCTACCGCACCGGTGAAGGTTAATTAAAGAAGCCTAACGACCAATCCTTTCCCCATAGTTTCACTCGAAAAAGTTACGTTATCACTGCGTCTTAACTAACGTCGCTGATTGCGGATAAAGCGCACGAAACATCGTCTTAGGAGTGAAAAGAACCTTAAAACACGTCTCAAAACACCCCGTATTGTAGCTTAATAGCTACATATGTTTGATATTCGACAAAAAAAAAAGACGGTATGACATACAAGTATTACATTTACGTTGAACTCTAGCTAAAACGAAATATATGGCAGCTACCCGTTGTCTATTTTGTTTGGCAGGGCCACCAAAACCGCGTCATATTATTATGTCAAGACTTAGCGTTATAATTTCGAAAATAATCCCTACAAATTGGGAGATTTGGATGCGTTCGTTCCGCGATAGGAAATTGAGGAAAATAAAAATCGAGAAGTTGCCATTTGAAATATACGACGATGGATTGACATTTCATAAAATATCCTTATGCATTACTTGCATGAACCGTCTATATCAGTTGAGGGAGACTTTGCAGCAAAACATCTTAGATAACATTGATTATCCCAACATCGAAATATGCTTGGTGAATTACAACTCGAAAGACGGACTTGATGCATTCATCCGGGAGAACTTCTCGTCATATATCGAAAAAGGAATTCTGAGATACGTTTATACGGATGAACCAGAGACTTTCCATTGCTCGGTAGCCAAAAACTTGAGTCATTATTGTGCCTCGGGGGATATCGTGTGTAATGTCGACGCAGATAACTTCACCGGAAAAGACTTTGCTTTTTACCTTAATTACCTATTCAATAAACACAAGGAAGAGAATATTTTCCACTTCAAAAAGCATCCTTTTTGGGGGACAGCGGGTAGGATTGCCTTAACCAAGGCAAGTTTCCTAGATATTGGAGGCTACGATGAAGACTTCTACCCTACCGGCCACCAGGACTTCAACTTAATAGAACGAGCTCGTAAAAACGGACTAAAATACCATAATATCGAAATAGAGAACTTCCTAAAGTACATCAGCAACTCCAAACACGAAAAAACAGTCAACGTTAGTAGCGAGCGAGATCGAAAACCTTGGGAGTACTATGACGAAAAAAACAAGCGAATTGCGGCTGATAAGTTCAACCAAGGAATTTATATCTCAAACGAGAGTATCAAAAAAGAGATCGAGTTGCAAATTAATTTTCAAAACAAGATTATACAATACCAGCCTTACCAGCCTCAGAAAACGACCTGACAATTTCTACATTATGAGAAGCTTAGCAAAGATTCCGGAATGGATAAATTTTCATCAATTTAAATATGAAAGTATTCACCAAGTTCCGGCGAACGTTTTGAACGAGATCAATGATCGACTCGTTACTGTACAAAGTGACAGGCCTCTGGTTTCAATCGTGATCCCGGCCTGGAATGAAGAGATAAATATAATAAATTGTGTATCTAGCCTCTCATGCATCCAAACCAATATTCCGTTTGAGATTTTGGTAGTTGACAATAACTCTACGGATAAAACGCACGAGACACTAAAAAAGTTAAATATTAGGAGTTTATCCCAGCCAATCCAAGGATGTGGCCCAGCGAGGCAACTCGGACAAGAAAATGCGAAAGGAAAATATATTTTGTTGGCTGACGCTGATTGTTTGTACCCACCCCTTTGGATGGATGAAATGATGGTCGGACTAAAGAAGGAAGATACTGTTTGCGTTTACGGCAGGTATTCGTTTCTCCCAACAAGCAGATATCCACGATGGAAATTATACATCTTGGAAACATTAAAAGACACAATATCCGAACTCCGGCATATCAAGCGACCCTACCTAAACGCTTATGGCATGAGCATGGGGTATATCCGAGCATATGGCATGGAAGTAGGTTTTGTTGACCATAATATTCGAGGCGAAGACGGTAGACTATGTTTTGACTTGATGAGGTTTGGCAAAATAAAGCAAATAAAATCTCGTAGGGCTAGGGTCTGGACGCCGCCTCGAACACTACAACAGGAGGGTGGCGTCACAAAGGTATTAAGCGGTCGCATCAAAAAAGAACTGAAGCGCTTCCATCAGATGTTCACCACGATGCGGCCTCACGATACAAAAACGTCAAAAAATTAGTTTTAAAAACCCTATCTGACTATTCCAGCACAACCAAGACCACCATGGCCGAAGCAACCAACAACCAGCTTGTTAGCACAAAATCGAACCGGAATTTCCCCGCTGTAACGTTATTGGTCACCCATTATAACCGGAGCCAATCATTGCAATGCCTACTCCAAGCGTTCCGCAACGTTAGGTTTGCGGAAATTGTCGTTTCCGACGACTGCAGCCAAGCAGCACATCTAGCTGCTTTAGAAGATTTATCGACGGGCGATATTCCTTTCAAATTGCTGAAAGCTCCAAAAAACGGAGGCCTAGGCAATAATATCAACAAAGGTCAGGATCATATCCGAACTCCGTACACGTTGTACGTTCAAGAGGATTTTGTACCCACGGAAAAGTTTCTGGAGAAGTTCCAGAACGCATTGGATATGATGGAGGGCGACAAAACAATTGATTTTATCCGGTTTTACGGCTATCTGCGATATCCGTACCTAAAGCCGACAAACGAATTTGGGTTCGCTGAAATGTACCTTCCATCGCTTGCTTACAAGTACAAAAAGATCTACCAATATTCCGACCATCCGCACCTAAGGAGGAGCAACTTTCTCACAAAATTCGGGCGGTACAAAGAAGGTGTCAGCGTAGATCGGTCGGAATACAACATGTGCATCTCATTTCTCAGAAACCGAGGGAGAGCCTATTTCTACAACGATTTCCAAACCTTGTTTGACCAGCGGAACACCAACGACGAGCCGAGTACAATCGACCGAAGAAATTGGCGAAACAGCTCAAATTTTTTCATTGGAGCTCTCCGAAACGTCTACCGGCAAGCCAAATACAACTTTGACATATACGTGCGTCGCCAAATAGGCCCCGACCAGACGCTTTAGCGCTTATATATTGCCCTTTCTAAGTTCTTCGTAAACGTACGCACACGCCCTCGCCGTCAACGCCATGTAGGTCAATGAAGGATTTTGGCAGGCCGACGAAGCCATGCAGCTCCCATCGGTTACAAATACGTTTTTGACAGCATGGAGCTGGTTATGTTGGTTTAACACGGACGTTTCGGGGACGTGACCCATGCGCGCTGTTCCCATCTCGTGCACCGTACTCCCGCCCACCTTCCTGTAATCAAAGCCATTGACATGCGTAAAGCCGGCTTGTTTCAGCATGTCGGCACAGGTAGCCGCAATGTCTTGCCGCATCCGCTGTTCGTTCTCCCGGTAGGAAAAGTCAATCACCGGCAAGGGCATGCCCCATGCGTCGCGCTTGTCAGGATGGAGCGTCACCCGATTGTCTTCATAGGGCAGGCATTCGCCCCAGCCGCCCATCCATACCGACCAGGGTCCTGGCGATGTGAGCGCTTCCTTAAAATCCGCACCAAAACCGGGCAGGTAGCCCATGCTGTTTTGCCAGCTGTGGCGCGAGCCCACCCCTTGTATTTGGTAGCCTCGCTTAAAACCTACCGACTCGCCTTCCCCCAAGTTTCGGAACCGCGGAATGAGAAAACCACATGGACGGCGCCCTTTATAATAGGAATTCTCGTAGCCCTCGTACACGCCTGAGGCGCCCGCCGAAGAATGGTGGTCCATCAGGTTGCGGCCCACTTGGCCGCTGTCATTGCCCAATCCGTTGGGAAAGCGCGGGGACACCGAATTCAGCAAGATTGACGCTGTCGCTATGGTCGAGGCGTTTAGGAAGATTACCTTGGCAAAGTACTCGTACGTTTCGTGGGTCTCCGTATCGACAACCCGTACGCCGCTTGCTTGGTTTTTTTCTGAGTCAAACAGGATTTCAGCCACCAGCGAAAAGGGGCGCAAGGTCAGGTTACCCGTTTCCATCGCTTGGGGAATCGTAGCACTGTTGCTGCTAAAGTAGCCACCGTAGGGGCAGCCGCGCGAGCACAGGTTCCGGTAACGGCACGGCCCCCGCCCTGCCCACCCCTTGGTGAGGTTAGCGACCCGGGCAATGGTAAGCGTGCGGTTAAACTGTGCCTTGATGCTTTTTTCCAGGTGGCGCTCAATGCAATTCAGCTCCATAGGTGGCAAGAAAGCACCATCGGGGAGCTGCGAGAGGCCTTCGGCCCGCCCGCTCACCCCGATATATTGCTCCACATAGTCGTACCAAGGCGCGATATCGGCATAGCGGATCGGCCAGTCGACGGCTACCCTTTCCTTCGCATTCGCTTCAAAATCCAAATCGCTCAGCCGATAGCACTGCCGGCCCCACACCAAGGAACGCCCGCCGACCTGGTTTCCCCGAAACCAATGGAAAGGCTGCTGCTGGATATAGGGCTGTTCGCGGTCATTGGCATAAAACAATTGGTTGCCGGCATTGAATCCCTGGCTTTGGATGGGGTTTTCGCGTACCTCGGACTGCGCATTGTGCAAACGCAAATCGAAATCCCAGGGATGCAGCATCGCCGTGGGGTAATCCTCAATATGCTTCACGTTGCGCCCGCGGTCAAGCAGCAAAGTTTTGAGCCCTTTCTTGCTGAGTTCCATGGCGGCCCATCCCCCGCTAATCCCCGATCCGACGACGATCGCATCGTATGTATGCTGCTTTTTTATTTGATCATTCAGGTACATGGAAAAAGAGCTTTAATAATATT
>CAYUIZ010000021.1:0-30211 GCA_964444885.1 uncultured Sphingobacteriaceae bacterium
CGTCACTTCGAACGGAGCGCAGCGAAGTGAGAAGCCTAACGACAAGCCGACAGCCATTAAGCCAGCCGGACCGCTCTTGGATTTCTCTTCGTCGTACCTCATCATCGAAATGACGGAGAACGGGTTAGTCGGTGAGTCGGTGAGTCGGTGAGTCGGTGAGTCGGTGATTTCCCGCTGGCGCGAGTTTTGGGGTAAAGGCCTTCGCCAGGCCTAACTTGTGCCCGGGATATGGATCGCATTCTGGTACCCCCGAAATGACGGAGGCGGAATTACCCACCTTGAACGTCACTTCGAACGGACCGCAGCGATGTGAGAAGCCTAACGACAAGCCGACAGGCCAGCCCAATCTTTAGATTTCTCTTCGTTGTACCTCCTCATCGAAATGACGGAGAACGGGTTAGTCGTTGATTTGTTGAGTCGGTGAGTCGGTGAGTCGGTGATTTACCGCTGGCGCGAGTTTTGGGGTAAAGGCCTTCGCCAGGCCTAACTTGTGCCCGGGATATGGATCCCTCCAAAATGACAGAGAATGAAAATTAACCCCTGAACATCAATCAAATAACGGAGGGAACTGATCCGGATTGGAATCGCTCATGATGGCGTACACCGCTTCAATTACATCATCGGCGGCGGGTTTGGAGAAATAGTCACCGTCTGATCCGTATGGCGGCCGGTGGGCCTTTGCCGTCAGTGTCCGAGGTTTGCCATCCAAATAATAGTACCCATTCTGCACTTCCAGAATCTGCTGCAAGATAAACGCCGAGGCACCACCAGGGACGTCCTCATCCACCACCAGCAGACGATTGGTTTTGCTCAGGGATTCCACGCAAAGCCCGTCGAGGTCGAACGGTTGCAGGGTCTGCGGATCAACAATCTCGATGGATATACCGTGCTTGGCCAGAGTCAGGGCTGCTTCGCGCACGATCCGCAGTGTTGAGCCATAAGACACAACCGTGACGTCGGTTCCTTCGCGCACGATCTCAGCTTTTCCTAACGGAACCGTGAACTCGCCCACATTGGACGGCATGCGTTCCTTCAGGCGGTATCCATTGAGGCATTCGATCACTAATGCCGGCTCATCCGAACGCAACAGCGTGTTGTACATGCCGGCCGCCTGCGTCATATTGCGGGGCACGCACAGGTGCACGCCTCGCATCGCGCCTAAAATCATACTAATGGGCGACCCCGAATGCCATATCCCTTCGAGCCGGTGTCCGCGGGTACGCACGATCATCGGTGCCTTTTGCCCACCTTTGGTCCGATAACTCAAGGTTGCCAGATCGTCGGTGAGCACCGTGAGCCCGTACACCAAGTAGTCGAGGTACTGTATTTCTGCAATCGGACGCAACCCGCGCATGGCCATTCCCAGGCCTTGCCCGACAATCGCCGATTCGCGAATACCGGTATCGAAGACGCGCATCTCGCCGTACTTTCCCTGCAAGCCCGCGAAGCCTTGGTTGACGTCGCCAATCTTCCCTACGTCCTCGCCAAAAGCAACTAGCCGGGCATCGCGTGCGAAATTCGCGTCGAAACACGCATTCAGCACTTCGCGCCCGTCTACGCGCGGCGCGTTGTCGCCATACACCGGATCCACGACCGGCAGGTGAACCGGTGCCTCCACCGTTTCGGTAAAGAGATAGGAATTGTAGCGGTCTTGATTTTCTTCCATTTTCTGCTGGTACCACACCAGCAATGTGGCCTTCGCCTCGCTTCGCTTACCCCGCAGAATGCGGATAACGCGGCGCACGCCTGCATACACTTCGTGCAGGGACGGCTCAACCAACGATTTCATTTCCTTGGCCAGTGCTTGCACTTTGGGTTCATCGAACACCGAAATATGCTCCAGCGCTTCACGATGTTCAGCGCGGAGGAAATTATTGTAATCCGACCAAGCGCGCCGCTGCTCGCCCCTCACTTCGTCCTTAACCGACTTTTCGAGTCGGGCGAGTTGGGCCTCCTCGGCAATACCGCTCTCCATCATCCAGGCCCGCATCTTGGCAATGCAGTCGTTTTCGGCCTCCCAAGCGAGGCGCTCGGCCGATTTGTACCGTTCATGGGATCCGGACGAGGAGTGTCCCTGTGGCTGGGTCATTTCCGTCACATGAATCAGCACGGGGATATGTTTTTCGCGGCTGATCGTCACAGCACGCTCATAGATTTCGCATAGCCCGGGATAATCCCAGCCCTTTACTTTGAAAATCTCAAGTCCTTCCCCTTTTTCGTCGCGCTGGAAACCGCGCAACACTTCCGAAATATCGGCTTTGGTGGTTTGTATTTCATTGGGTACGGATATCCCGTAGCCATCGTCCCATACGGACAGTACAATCGGTATCTGGCGGACACCCGCAGCGTTTACCGCCTCGAAAAACACGCCTTCAGAAGTGGATGCATTACCGATGGTCCCAAATACCACTTCGTTCCCTTTGTTGGAGAACTGCGTCATGTCTTCCAATTCCGGGTTCTGTCGGTACAGCTTCGAAGCCATAGCCAGGCCCAGCATGCGCGGCATTTGTCCGCCGGTAGTCGAAATATCCGCAGCCGAGTTTTTCATCAGCGTTTGGTCTAACCAGCGTCCTTCAGGCGTCAGGAGCCGAGTCGCAAAATGGCTGTTCATCTGCCGGCCGGCCGAAGAAGGGTCTGCCTCTAAACTGGGGTGGGCATACATCTGGGAAAAAAACTCATATACGCTAATGAGTCCGCTGGCCAGCATGAAAGTCTGATCCCGATAATACCCTGATCGCCAATCACCTAACTCAAACACCTTGGCCATCGCAATTTGCGCCAACTCCTTGCCATCCCCGAAAACACCGAATTTGGCTTTGCCCGTCAACACCTCCTTCCGGCCTAGCAAACTGACGGATCGGCTTAAAAAAGCGACCCGGTAATCTTCCAGAACGATCTGTTTGAAATCGTCAAAACTCAGGTTAGGTGGCCGTTGGGTACTGCTTCTTTCGATGTTCGCTTCCGACATATTCAGTTTCGTGATTTCGTCAAAAATAAGAAAACAATTGGGTTTATTAAAGGTATGGCATCTATTTGGCAGATGCTAAGGCCGTTGGAAAATGTCTTGTGAGAAAACGCTCGCGATCAGCAAACGCCGGCCTGCACATAGTGCAAGACCTCATGGAGGTTCTCAAAAACCCGGTCGACCTCCAATTCGCGGCGAATGCCTTCGTGACTTTGCACACCGAAACAGGGCACGCCAGCGGCTTTGGCTGCCCTTGCCCCCGTTACTGAGTCTTCCAGCACCAAACACGCGTGCTTAGGCATCCCCAATTGCTGCACCGCCTTTTCGTAGGGCTCGGCATCGGGCTTAGGGCGTTGCACGTCATCGCGTGTCACAATCACCGAAAACAGATCGAGAAGCCCCTGATGGCCCAAGTGGAGGGTGGCACCCGCCCGGTCGCTGGAGGTTACCAACGCCAGCGTGGTTCCCTGCGCTTGCAAGTAGGCGAGCAAGGCGGCCGCACCATGCATCAGCGGTACGCGTGCTGTCGGCGCCATGGCTGCCATGCGCTCGTCCTTTCGTGCGTGGAACTCAGCCGCATCCATATCGAACCCGTGGTGCTGTTGCAGATAAGCAAACGCCTGCTCGTCGGTTTTGCCTACGAGGGAATTCATCCATAGGTCCATGCTTACAGACACACCATACTCGTCCAGCACCGATTCCCATACGTCGTAATAGAACCCTTCAGAATCCAGCAACGTACCATCCATATCAAATAAAACAGCTTTAAATTTTGCGATATCCATATGGGCAATAATACCAATATTATCATCATTCTCCTTGCCAGCCTTAATTTTCAGCCCAATTTGTCCTATTTTTGCTATTTGCTCACGCTTAATTCACCATACGCATGAAGGTCATCGCCATCGGACGCAACTATACGGAACACGCCAAGGAACTCGACAATCCGGTGCCGGATAAGCCCGTTATTTTCATGAAACCGGACACGGCTGTCACAAAAAACAACCGGGATTTCTATTACCCCGAGTTTTCGAAAGACATCCATTACGAAGTGGAAATATTGTTGCAGGTGAGTAAGGAAGGTAAGCATATCAACCCCAAATTCGCGTCAAACTACTACGACCAGATTGGCCTGGGCATCGACTTCACCGCCCGCGACCTACAACAGGCGCTCAAGGCAAAATCCCTGCCCTGGGAATTGGCGAAAGGGTTTGATGGGTCTGCGCCGGTGAGCGAATGGATTCCGAAGCAAGAACTGGACGTGGCGGCGGGTATCCATTTTCGGCTCGATAAAAACGGGGCTACCGTGCAGCAGGGCAACACGCGCGACATGATCTTTTCCTTCGAAGAAATCATCGTATTCGTATCCCAATACATCACGCTGCGCCGGGGCGACATTATCTTTACCGGCACGCCTGCTGGCGTGGGCCCGGTGGCCATTGGCGACCGCCTCGAAGGCTTTATCGGCGAGCGCCAGCTACTTGACATCCACATCAAATAACAATCACTTTACATGAAGTTCACACGTTTTCAAGCCGTCATCCTCCCCACCTTACTCCTCGCTGGCCTTGCACCGCTGCATGCCCAGTCGCCCATTATCAAAAACAGGGAATACCCGCAAAACTACTTCCGAAGCCCGCTAAACATTGCGCACCAGGCATCGGGAACCTTTGGCGAGCTCCGGTCCACGCATTTCCATGCCGGCGACGACTACCGCACGCAGCAGCGCGTAGGATTGCCCCTCTTTGCGGTTGCCGACGGATACGTATCGCGGGTGCGCGTACAAGGAGGCGGAGGTGGAAACTCGGTTTACATCACCCACCCCAACGGCTATACCAGCGTCTATCTGCATATGCACGCCTTCAATGACCGGCTGGCATCCATCGTGAAGGCAAAACAGTACGAACTGCAACGCTTTGAAGTCGATATTCCCCTGAATGAAAATGATGTCCTGCTCAAAAAAGGTGACCGCATCGGACTAGCCGGCAACTCGGGTAGTTCGCAAGGCCCCCACCTTCACTTCGAAATACGGGAGACCGAAACCCAAGCACCGCTGAACCCCCAGCTATTCGGATTGAAATTTCCCGACAAGACCCCGCCCGTCATCCACGGCATCACGGTCTACGACCTGGCGGATGAACCCTTTAACGAGCATACGCCACGCAGGCACCTCACCCTCAAAGACCAAACGACCATACCCGTCAACGGGCGCTTTGGCGTGGGAATCAATACGGTGGACAGGCACGACGGCACGACCTTCAACAACGGCGTTTACTCCATTGAGCTCTTGCTTGACAACCAGCCCATCAGCACCGTCCTGTTTGAGGAGCTCTCGTTTGCCACGTCCAGCGCCATCCATTCCTATGTCGACTATCCCTACTACATCTTGAAAAGGACCCGGGTGCAAAAAAGCTTTAAGGATCCAAACAATCCCATTAACATTTTCCACCACCTCGACGGGGATGGAAGCATCACGCTGACCGACAGTCAGGTGCACCGGTTGACCTACCGCGTGCGTGACGTGCACGGCAACACCACCACGCACCACATCAACGTGCAAAACACGTCCACCTACCAGCCCGATCGCACCACGTTGCCCGGCACGACTATGTTTCGCTACGACCGCGAAAACCGGTTTGCGGCGGAATCCATCGAAGTCGTCATGCCCGAAAACGCGCTGTATGACCATTTGCATTTTAGCTACCACCAAGGAAACCGGCCGGCCGGCGCATATTCCATGATACAGCACGTGCACAACCGCTTCATCCCGCTGTTCGCGAGTTACGCGCTCAGCATCAAGGCCGATGCCACGCTCCCGGAAGCATTGCGTTCCAAAGCCCTGATCGTGAATACCGACCGCCGCTCAGTGGGAGGCACGTACGAAAACGGCTGGGTAAGTACGCGCACGCGGTCGTTCGGAAGCTTTTATATCGCGGTGGACACCATCGCGCCGACGATACGTCCGCAAAACATGGCCAATGGCAAAAACATGGCTGCCGTGACGCGCGCCAACTTTAAGATATCCGATGATTTGTCTGGCATACAGTCGTTCAACGGCTACATCGACGACGAATGGGTGCTGATGGAGTATGATCCAAAGACCAACTCGCTGTGGCATACGTTTGAGCCCGACCTGGCCAAGGGGCAACACCGCTTCAAGCTCGAGGTGACCGATGGCAAAGGCAACGTCAGTGTGTTTGAAGCGAATTTCACGCGTTAGCCCCGGCTTCGATGGCTCACCCTGTTTCCCAGTTAATTTCCTGTCATTTTTATGGCAGTCCACTTGCAATCCCGGGTGTTTTTTCGTAATTTAAAGGCTTGGGAATAGGCTTGCAGCCATATCCGGCATAAAACGACAAGAAATGAAAATTGAAATCTGGAGCGACGTCATGTGCCCGTTTTGCTACATCGGCAAACGGAAGTTCGAGGCTGCGCTCGCGGCATTCCCCCGGCGGGAAAAAATAGAAGTGGAGTGGAAGAGTTATCAGCTGACGCCAGACCTGGTGACCCAGCCTGACAAAAACACGCACCAATTCCTGGCGGAGCATAAGGGCATGAGCCTCCAAGCGGCTAAGGAGATGAATGACCGGGTGACCGAAATGGCCCGCACCGTGGGACTCGACTACCAACTCGACCGTTCGGTGGTCGCGAACTCTTTCCAGGCGCACCAATTTGCGCACTTCGCCAAGCGACACGGAAAGCAGGACGAGGCGGAAGAAGCCCTTTTCCGCGCGTATTTTACCGACGGTGAGAACATCGACGACCGCGAAACCCTGTTGCGGCTCGGCGCGGGCATCGGCTTGGATACCGAGAAGCTGGCCGAATCACTGGACAAACAAGCATTCGCCGACGAAGTGAAGCGCGACATCCAAGAAGCCCGAAAAATCGGGGTGCGTGGCGTTCCTTTTTTTGTGTTTAACCGGACCTACGGTATTTCGGGTGCGCAGGACACCGAGGCTTTCCTGCAGACGCTGGAAAAATCATTCGCCGAATGGGTCGAGGAAAATCCCGGCCAAAACTCGTGAAGACGTCCACATGATGCTTAACTACGACGGAAAAATTTTTAAACCTGTCCGGAATACCCCGAACGGGGAAACTTCGGACGAAACGGTTTTTCATTACCGGCAGACCGGCCCTATACTCACGGCCACCTACACCGGCGGGCGCATCAAAAGCGGCCATCTCATCGGACTGGTGGACTCCGACGGAAAAATCGACATGCGCTACCACCAAGTGAATGATGCCGGCGAGCTGATGACGGGTCGCTGCATCTCCGTACCCGAACGCATGGAAAATGGAAAAATCAGGCTGCACGAAACGTGGGAATGGACATCTGGCGACCATTCGGCCGGGCAATCCATCGTGGAAGAGCAGTAACTTTAAACATACGAACATGGCAACACTACAACCCGGCGACAAAGCGCCGGCTATCCAGGCGAAAAACCAGCACGGCGACACCGTGTCACTATCCGACTACCGGGGCAAGAAAGTGATTCTCTACTTCTACCCCAAGGACAACACGCCCGGCTGCACCACCGAAGCATGCAACTTCAGGGACAACTACCAATCCTTGCTGGACGAGGGTTTTGAGGTAATCGGCGTCAGCACGGACAGCGAACAGTCCCACCAGAAATTCATCGCCAAGTATGAATTGCCCTTCACCCTGCTCGCCGATGAAGACCGCAAGATCGTGGAAGATTATGCCGTATGGGTTGAGAAAAACATGTACGGACGAAAATATATGGGTACGGCACGCACCACGTTTGTCATCGACGAAGAAGGAACCATTCTACATATCATCAAGAAAGTCGACAGCAAAAACGCTACCCAACAAGTCAAGGACCTGCTCGGCGGGTAAACGTCACATTCAGAATGCGATGCATACGGGTGCGCCCACGGCAATCCGCTGGCCCGTATCCATCAGCAGGCCATTGGCCGCATCGCGCGCGAACACCACCACCTCGTCGGTGTAATGGTTGCCCACGAGCAGGAATTCGCCATCGGGGCTGAAGTTAAAATTGCGCGGGCCGCTTCCCAGTACGGATTGGTTCCCAACCTTCTCCAGGCGGCCACTGTCCGGGTCTGCCGCATAGATAGCGAGCGTATTCGCGTCTCCCCTGTTCGAAGCATAAACGAATTTGCCATCCGGCGACACCAAGACGTGTGCTGCGCCATCCGTCCCGCTAAATTGCCGTTCATTGATGGCAATGTCGTGAATAAAAGCGAGGTTTCCGTCGTTGTGCGCGAATACTTCGACACGTGCCGTTAGTTCCTGGACGAGGTAGGCGAAGCGCCCGTCTGGCGAAAACGCCAAGTGCCGGGGGCCACCACCCGGCGTCGTCGCTACACTGCCGCCCTCCATCGGGGTGAGGACGTTCCCTCCTTCCTCTTCAGGCCCGTATCGATAAACGTGGATGCTGTCCGTCCCCAAATCCTGTACAAACAGGTGGGTTTCGGCCGGATTGAAGAAAGCCGAATGGATGTGCGGGGCGTTCTGCCGCTCGGCATTGGGCCCACTGCCGGTATAGCGTATTTCTTGGACGAGATCGCCGATCCGGCCGTCGGCGTCAATGCCGTAAACACTGAGATTGCCGCCCGAGTAATTCGAAACGAATACATGTTTGCCGGCACGGTCGATGGTGATGTGGCACGGGTGGTCCCCAAGGGAAGACACCGTGTTGAGCTCTCGCAACGCTCCGCTCGCCTCATCAAAATCAAAAGCCGTCACTGCACCATTCCCGTCACCCAGCTCATTGACGGCATACACATGCCTGCCGCTGGGCGAAAGCGCGACAAAAGACGGATTGGACGTGGGCGCAACGCTGACTAGCGCCGTCTCGCCCGTCGCCGGATCAAAATCATACACGTATATCCCCGCGCTCTTGCCGGGAGAAGTGTAGGTACCGATGACGAGCCGGGTGTGTTCTGACGAGGGCTTGCAAGCGACCATCGCCACTACACAGACCAATAAGGATGTCTTTTTCATGCGTTCATTCTGGTTGTTGAACCAATTATAGGTGTTTTTGTGCAATACCGCAAACTACCAGCGTCGGCTTTTTTGCCGTTTTAATCGGGGAATTAGGAAATAATTTTAATTTTGCCCCCATACACCGGCGGCGCCAGACGCTGCCGCGGCGAAGAAAACCAATATGCCCAACCGGAAAAAAACACGCAAAAAACAGGTTAAAATCATGTCGAGCCACCTCGGGCGCACGGTGACGGTTGACTATTACGTGCCCCAACACTTCGGCAACGAGCTTCGTATACCCCTCTTGCTGATCAACGACGGGCAACTGCTCGAGGAGATTCATTTTGATCAAATTACGGAGCGGTACCACCACGAAAATCCGGACCGGCCGCTCCTGGTGGCGGCCATCCATGCCGGCGAGGAACGCATCATGGAATATGGAACCGCAGGCATCCCCAACTATAAAAACCAAGGCGCCAAGGCTGATGCGTACACGCGTTTTGTACTGACCGAAATGCTCTTGCATACGCTCGATAAGTTTCCGACCGTCGATGCACAACAGGTATCGTTCGCCGGTTTTTCGCTGGGCGGCGTGTCCGCCCTGGACATCGCGTGGAACCATGCGCACCTGTTTCGGCGCGTGGGCGTCTTCTCGGGTTCGTTTTGGTGGCGAAGCAAATCCCTGGGTGACGGATACAGCGATGATACGGACCGTATCGTGCATCAAGTCGTACGCCGTGGCCACCATCAGCCAAATCTCAAATTCTACTTCCAGTGCGGCACGCTCGACGAAACTGCCGACCGCAACAATAACGGAATCATCGACAGCATCGACGACACCCGGGACCTGATCGGCGAACTGCACCGCAAAGGATATCGCTTGCCCGAAGATATTGCCTACGTGGAAGTCGAAGGCGGCAAGCACGACGGCGCAACGTGGGCCGCCTGCCTGCCCGAATTCCTTCGCTGGGGCTGGGCTTCTTAGCAGCGCCCATGGCCCCTAACCGTAAGTCACGGCCCAAAACACACGCATCCAGTGCGCAAGCCCCCCGATGCCCGATTGTTAAAAATGGTTAAAACGCCGCGCGTTGCTTCGGCAATTTGTATTTTAGCCGCTAGGAGTGTTAGGTTTAACGATTGGCTGATGAAAGGTATTTGGCGATGGGGAGTTTTCCTTTTGCTGGGCGCAGGAGCGTTTGCTGGGTTGGCAGGATGCCAACAGCGCGGCAAGGAGGCGGTAGCGCGTTCGTATGACACCTACCTCTACCGCACGGATTTAGTGGGCATCGTGCCGGAAGGCGTGTCGAGCGAGGACAGCGCACAGCTCGCACGGGCCTATATCGATCAATGGTTGCGTCAGCAAGCCTTGTTGGTGCAGGCACAACGTAACGTGAAAATCAACTCCGAACGCATCGAAAAACAGGTGGAGGAATACCGAAACGGCCTGATCGTGTACGAATACGAGCAAGCCCTGATCAGCCAAAAGCTGGATACGGTCGTCACGAAACAGGAAATCAGCGACTATTATGATGCGCATGAAGACTTGTTTATCCTGACGCGGCCCATCCTGAAGATGTCGTATATCCACCTGAAATCGGATGCGCCCGAGCTCGACCGCGTCAAGCGTCTTTTCGCATCGGAAAACCTAAGCGACAGGGACTTACTTGACCAGTACTGCGCACGTTATGCGATTAACTATTCCCTCTACGACCGGGATTGGTACTACGCCGACGGCCTGCAGCAGTTCTTCCCGATTGGCAAGATCAGCGAGTCTGACTTTTCCCAAACGGGGCGAATTTTTGAAATAATTGAGAATAATGAATTATATCTGATAATTTTGCACGATGCGAGGTTCAGCGACAGCCGCTCCCCGCTCGTGCTCGAGCAGGACAACATTCGCAACTTGATCCTGAATAAACGCAAGATCGAGTTGCTCGCACAAATGCAAAAAAGCATCGTTGACGATGCACGCGCCAAGAATAATATAGAAACGTACGATTGATGAAAAAATATTTCAGTTCCCTCCTTGCAGTGATGATGTGTGGCACAACCCTGCTGGCACAGGAGGCCCGGGTTGTGGATAAGGTAGTCGCGGTGGTCGGCTCGAATATCGTGTTGCAGTCCGAAATAGAAATGGAGTATGCCCAGCACCTGGCTCAGGGCAATCGGGCGGATGCTTCGATGAAGTGTTATTTCTTGCAGCAACACTTGACCCAGAAACTGCTTGCCCAGCAAGCCGCCATCGACTCTATCGAGGTGAGCGAAAGCGAGGTAGACGACAACATCAACATGCGCCTGCGCTACATGTCGCGCCAGGCGGGCGGCCAGGAGCGTCTTGAGCGCTTCCTCAACCGCTCCCTGCTCCAATACAAGGAAGAAATGCGCCCCAATGTGTACGAGCAGCTCAAAGCCCAGAAGATGCAGGGAACGATTGTGTCGGGCATTGACGTGACGCCGCTTGAGGTGAAGCGCTACTTCGAATCACTCGACGCCGATAGCCTTCCCTATTTCAACACGGAAGTGGAAGTGGGCGAACTTGTTGTTTATCCCAAACTGACACCCGACGAGAAGCAACAATTCCGCAAACGCGCGGAAGAACTGCGCCAGCAAGTACTCGACGGGGCCGATTTCGGCACGGTGGCACGCCTATATTCGCAGGACCCCGGATCGGCGCCATACGGCGGCGACTTAGGGTTCTACACCCGCGATGCCATGGTCAAGGAGTTTTCGGCCGTGTCATTCCGACTCAAACCCGGTGAGATATCGACCGTATTCGAATCCGAACATGGTTTCCACTTCCTGGAAGTACTCGAGCGCCGCGGTGAGGAAACGCGCAGCCGCCATATCCTGGTGCGCATTCCGCCTACCCCCGCTGCCATGCAACGCGCGAAAGCGCACATTGACAGCATCCACGCCCACGTACAGAATGGCCGCATGGATTTCTATACCGCTGCTACGCGGTATTCGGATAACAAGGAAACAAAATACAATGGAGGCATGCTCCTGAATGCGCAAAACCAACAAAGCCGTACGACGCTTATTCCCACGGACTTGCTCGACGCTTCAATCTTCTCATCCATTGACACCTTGCAACCCGGTGAATACGGCGCACCCGCCCAGTTTACCGACCAAACGGGACAAATAGGCTACCGGTTCACCTTCCTGAAATCCCGTACCCCGCCCCACCGCGCTAATCTGGACCAGGATTTCGCGAAAATTAAGGAGGCGGCCCTGGAGGACAAGATTAACCGCAAACTCAGCGAATGGTTTGAAGGGCGCCGGAAGGTGACCTATATCGACATCAACGAGGAGTACCTCGACTGCGACGAACTGAAAATATGGGTGAAGAACGAGCCGCAAGCACTCGCCCGCAACGAAGAAGAATAAAGCCGGGCTAACGGCCAGCCCCTTGCCGCTGGCCTGCTCCCTTGCTACGCAATCCCTATGCCCGAATACAAAGAATATTTCATCATTCCGGCTGAGCCCGAACAGGTGTACCGTGCACTGGTAACGGAAACCACCCTCCTGCTCTGGACGGGTGCACCCGCGGTGATGCAGGAGGAGCCGGACTCCGAGTTTTCCCTTTGGGACGGCGATATCATTGGCAAAAACATCGCCTTCGAACCCGCCAAGCGGATCACCCAGCACTGGTATTTTGGCGAAGACAATCCCAATTCGGCGGTCACGATCAAGCTCCATCCCCATAAGCAGGGAACCTCCCTGGAGGTCAGGCAGCAGGATATCCCCGAGGAAGCCTACGACGACATCGTGGATGGCTGGCGCAACGTTTATATGGCGTCCCTACGGGATTTCTACGAAGAATAGGCACAGCCTGCCTTACCGGCTTACGGGCGGCACCGTGACACTTATCCCTCCATTTTTTTGCGACTTGGATTTTTATTTAAGCGACAAATGCCGTAATATCGCACATTCTGCGTGAGGCGCCGTTGACGGACGCCCCCACGCACGCAAATAACACAATACAATATGGCGTAATTGGCCACAGCTACGCCCAAATCGATAACTCACACATCTCATGAAATACCTGGCAATCATTCTACTTTTCGGACTATTTACGCACACGCTGGCATTTCCACAGCAAACCTCGTCGGTACGCAGGGGCTCGCTCACCAGCGGCACGATCGACAGCCAGTTTATATACCTCAACCAGATTTCGCGCACGCAAGACGACTTCAAACTGATCCGGCGGGTCAATCTGGAGACCGTGCGCAAGAACGTGGCGGATTCCCTCCGCCAGCTGCAAACCGAAATCGCCGGCTCGGCTACGACGATCAAGACCCAACAAGGGCAAATTGCCACGCTGACAGACTCCCTGGCCAGCACGAACGAACAGCTGCGCATATCCGAAGGCAATCAAGACCGCGTCAGCCTGCTCGGCATCTCACTCGAAAAATCGACCGTCAGCGTGCTGTTCGTCAGCATTGTGTCCGTACTTGGACTGCTGTTGGCATTTTACATTTATCGGTTTAACCACAGCCACGTAGAAACCCGCCAGGCGCGCAAGTCCTACGACGATATTCGGGAGGAGCTTGAAACGCACCGCAAAAAAGCGCTGGAAAGAGAACAAAAGCTCAAGCGTCAGCTGCAAGACGAAATCAACCGGCGTACGGGCTAGTTTTCGAATTCGCCGCCGCGCGCATCCCAGCCTATTTTCACCATGCGCTAACGCGCGTCCAACGCCCCTTTTCACCGGCCCACGGGAGGGCTTGCATTGGCCGTGGCACTTATTGAAAATAATGTTTGTTTTTCAGCGGATAAAGCGTATTTTTGCATTCCGAAATAAAGGCCGAAATTTGCCTTATTACTTGATTACTAATTTAGTTCCATTACTATGCCCAATGTTGGAAAAATCGCTCAGATCATCGGCCCGGTTGTCGACGTGAGCTTTGGCGAAGGTGCCTCACTCCCCAAAATTTTTGACGCATTAGAGATTGAAAAAGAAAACGGCCAACGTGTCGTGTTGGAAGTGCAACAGCACCTTGGCGAGGAGCGCGTTCGCGCTATTGCGATGGATGCTACCGAAGGCCTGCTCCGCGGCATGAAAGTGGTGGATACGGGCGCTCCCATCAAGATGCCAATCGGCGAAGAAATCAAAGGCCGCGTGTTCAACGTGGTCGGCGATGCCATCGACGGCATCAAGGATTTGGACAAGACCAACGGACGCAGCATCCACAACACGCCACCAAAATTCGAAGACCTCTCTACCGAGACAGAAGTCCTGTTTACGGGCATCAAGGTAATCGACCTGCTGGAACCATACGCCAAAGGCGGAAAAATCGGTTTGTTCGGCGGTGCGGGTGTAGGCAAGACCGTATTGATCCAGGAGCTGATTAACAACATCGCCAAAGGCCACGGTGGTCTTTCGGTATTCGCCGGCGTAGGCGAGCGTACCCGCGAAGGGAACGACTTGTTGCGCGAAATGCTTGAATCAGGCATTATCCGCTACGGCGACGAATTCCTCGAAGGCATGGAGAAGGGCGAATGGCCACTCGACAAAGTAAAAGACGAAGAACTGAAGGAATCGAAAGCGACCTTCGTATTCGGACAGATGAACGAGCCTCCAGGGGCCCGTGCCCGGGTAGCGCTTTCGGGGCTGACCATTGCTGAGTACTTCCGCGATGGAGACGGCGAAGGTGCAGGACGCGACATTCTCTTCTTTATCGACAATATTTTCCGCTTTACGCAAGCAGGTTCCGAAGTATCGGCGCTTTTGGGCCGGATGCCTTCAGCCGTAGGTTACCAGCCTACCTTGGCTACGGAAATGGGCTTGATGCAGGAGCGTATCACCTCGACCAAGCGTGGTTCGATCACCTCCGTACAGGCGGTTTACGTCCCTGCGGATGACTTGACCGACCCTGCGCCAGCCACGACGTTTGCGCACTTGGACGCCACTACGGTACTGTCGCGTAAGATTGCTGAGCTTGGCATTTATCCTGCGGTAGACCCCTTGGACTCCACCTCGCGGATTCTTACCCCAACCGTACTCGGCGACGAGCACTACAACACCGCACAGCGCGTGAAGGAAATTCTGCAACGCTACAAAGAGCTACAGGATATCATCGCCATCCTCGGTATGGACGAACTGTCTGAAGAAGACAAACTGGTCGTATCGCGTGCCCGCCGGGTACAGCGTTTCCTGTCCCAGCCATTCCACGTTGCCGAGCAGTTTACCGGCCTCAAAGGCGTGCTGGTAGACATTAAGGATACCATCAAAGGCTTCAACATGATTATCGACGGCGAAGTGGATGAGTACCCTGAAGCGGCATTCAACCTGGTAGGCTCTATCGAAGACGCTATCGAAAAAGGCAAGAAAATATTGGCTGAGGCCGAAGCGGTATAGGTTAAGCGGATATGAGATATACGATTTGAGGCATTAGATACCGGTCGTGCGTGGTGTTGACAAGATTCGCGAAGCGCATGCCCCACGTCTGACGCCCCAATTCGCACGCAGCTCACATCTCAATTTTGAAACACATGAAATTAACGATTATCACGCCAGACAAGGCTGTATTCGACGGAGAGGTTTCTTCGGTAACCGTGCCGGGATCGGCCGGCTCCTTTGAAGTGCTGGAAAACCACGCGCCTATCGTGTCTACGCTGGAGGACGGAAAAGTCATTATCCGGACGGGCAAAGACCAGAAAATCCTGCACATTGTAGGCGGCGTAGTCGAAGTACTGGACAACAAGATTACCCTCCTGGCCGAAGGCCTCATCGAACGATAAGGAACGATACCGATACGTAAAAACAAGCCCCAGCCAACAACCACGGCTGGGGCTTGTTTTTTTAAAACTTTTCAAGACAAGTAGCGGTTTTACGCAGAATTTTGCGCTAGCTGAACCAGCAGCCCATTTATGAACCGAATACCAAAATCGGTTTTGGTATATGCTTCTCCGAATTTTATTCGTTAGCCGGGCTATTAACCAATTTATCGTCTACCCTGAGCCAGCCATGCTTAGCAAAAGTTCTGATTGAAAAAATCGTCGGGCAGCTATTGCCAATATACCGCAATAGTCCTAACTTAATGAAATCAAAACGTAGCCGATTGAGGCATGCTCCAATCGGCAGAAAAACAGTGGGGTGGCACTGCATACCAATGCCCCCGAGCCATGGCAGAAAGGGAATGAAATACTACAATCATAACACGTGGGTCTACTATAATGGCGACTTTGTCAAAGCGGACGAAGCAGGCGTGGACCTTTTCGGGCAGTCCCTCCATTATGGCTATGCGGTGATGGAAGGCATCCGCGCCTACAACACGCATAATGGCACACGCATCTTCAAAGCCAAACGGCATTTTGAACGGCTCCGCCGTTCGTGCGAGAGCATCGGCATCCATTTTCCGTGGACGGAAGATGCACTGATCGAGGCGGCTTACCAATTGCTCCGCAAGAACAACCTGAGCAGCGCGTATATCCGCCCCTTGGTGACCACCGGCCACAACATGCACTTGACGACCGGTGCCCCTTCGAACATCATCATTCTGGCCTGGGAATGGGGTCCTTTCCTCGGTTCGGATCTGGTACGACTGACGCTTTCGCCTTACCAGCGACCAAACCCCAAGTCACTGCCCGTCAACACGAAAATATCGGGTCAGTACGTAAGCTCCATCTACGCCACCAACGAGGCGGTGAGCCGGGGCTACGACGAGGCCATCCTGACGGACCTCGACGGCAACATCGCGCAAGCATCCAGCAATAACCTGTTCATCGAAAAAGACGGCGTGCTATACACGCCTCCTCCTGGGGCAATTCTGGAAGGAATTACCAGACAGACGGTTTTCGACCTGGCCAAATACCTGCACATCGAAGCCAAAGAAAAGACCATCAGTCCGGCCGAACTTGCCGAGGCGGACAGCGCATTCCTGACCGGCACGGCTACGGGGATTATCGGTGTCGCATCGGTCGACGACAAACCCTTGCCGCTGGACTGGCAAGACAGCTTGGGCAGCTCGATCCAACGCGCCTATAAAAGCTTGACTCTCGAACAACTGAACTCTGACGTCATCATATAACATGCAAACCAAAAAACAAGAATTGAACAAGTACAGCAAGGTCTTTACCCAAGACAAGACCCAGCCCGCCGCCCAAGCCATGCTTTACGGCATCGGCCTGACGGACGATGATATGAACAAAGCGCAAGTAGGCATCGCCAGCATGGGCTACGATGGCAACACGTGCAACATGCACCTCAACGACCTGGCGAAGGTGGTGAAGGAAGGCGTATGGGCAAACGACTTGGTGGGGCTGGTGTTCAACACCATTGGCGTGAGCGACGGGATGAGCAACGGCACCGACGGCATGCGCTATTCGCTCGTCAGCCGCGACATCATCGCTGACAGCATCGAGGCTATCTGTGGGGGCCAGTATTATGACGGGCTGATCGCCATACCCGGCTGCGACAAAAACATGCCGGGCAGCGTAATGGCCATGGGCCGGCTGGACCGCCCTTCGATCATGGTTTACGGAGGCACCATTGCACCGGGATATTACCAAGGACAGGAGCTGAATATCGTGTCCGCATTCGAAGCCTTGGGCCAGAAAATAGCCGGCAACCTATCTGACGAGGATTTCTTGGGGATTGTCAAACATACGTGCCCCGGCGCGGGCGCGTGCGGCGGTATGTACACAGCCAACACGATGGCCTCGGCCATCGAAGCTCTGGGCATGAGCCTTCCCTATTCATCATCAAATCCGGCGGTGAGCGACGAGAAGCAACGGGAGTGCCACGAAGCGGGCAAATACATCCGGATCTTGCTCGAGCGCGACATCAAGCCATCGGATATCATGACGCGCGAAGCCTTCGAAAACGCACTGCGCGTGATCATCGTGCTAGGCGGCAGCACCAATGCGGTACTACACTTTATTGCCATCGGAAAAAGCGTAGGCATCGACATCACCCAGGACGACTTCCAGCGAATGAGCAATTCCACTCCCGTGTTGGCGGATTTCAAACCCAGCGGCCGCTACCTAATGCAGGACCTGCACAACTATGGTGGCGTACCCGCCGTGATGCGCTACCTGCTCGACGAAGGACTGCTACATGGGGATTGTTTGACAGTAACCGGCCAAACGGTGGCCGAAAACCTGGCTGAGGTCACCTCCATCATCGACCTCGACCAGCCCATCGTTCAACCACTGGACAAACCGATCAAAGCGACCGGCCACTTGCAAATCCTCTACGGCAACCTCGCCGAAAAAGGAAGCGTTGCCAAAATATCGGGCAAGGAAGGCGAACGCTTTGAAGGCCCTGCCCGCGTGTTTGACGGCGAAAAACAGCTTATTGCGGGCATCTCTTCCGGACGTGTGAAGCCCGGCGACGTCGTCGTCATCAAGAACGAAGGCCCTAAAGGTGCGCCCGGTATGCCCGAAATGCTCAAGCCTACCTCCGCCATTATCGGCGCCGGCCTTGGCAAAAACGTAGCCCTGGTTACTGACGGGCGTTTCAGCGGCGGTACGCACGGTTTCGTCGTAGGCCATATCACCCCCGAAGCCTTTGACGGTGGCCTTATCGGTTTGGTGGAAGACGACGATACCATCATCATCGATGCGGTCAATAACACCATCAACCTGATCGTGAGCGACGAAATAATCGCCGAACGCCGAAAAAAATGGCAACAACCTGCGCTGAAAGTCACGAAAGGCGTCTTGTACAAATATGCAAAAACGGTTTCGGACGCAGCATCAGGATGCGTGACGGATGAATAAACCCCGCGTTTAGCGATAGGAGTAAAACAAGAATAACATCAAAAAAACAACGATATGAATACGGTCGAAATCTCGAAAGAGACCTCCCTGCAGGATTTGGCGACAGAAACGCAAACCCATGAGATCCGCGGATCCCAGGCTGTCCTCGAAGCGTTACTTGCCGAAGGCGTGGAAACAATATTCGGATACCCTGGAGGCGCTATTATGCCGATTTATGATGCGCTGTATGACTACATAGACAAGCTGCAACACATTCTGGTGCGGCACGAGCAGGGCGGCATCCATGCTGCCCAAGGCTATGCACGTACCTCGGGCCGCGTTGGGGTTGTTTTCGCGACAAGCGGGCCCGGCGCCACGAATTTAGTCACCGGACTGGCTGACGCGATGATCGACAGCACGCCGCTTGTTTGCATCACCGGCCAAGTTTTTGCCCACCTGCTGGGTACCGATGCGTTCCAGGAGACAGATGTCATGAACATCACCACGCCAGTCACCAAGTGGAACTACCAAGTGACCGACGCCAACGAAATACCGACGGCGCTTGCCAAGGCATTCTACGTGGCGAAAACCGGCCGCCCGGGACCTGTGCTGATCGACATCACCAAAAACGCACAGCTTCAGCTATTCAATTACGAAGGCTACAAGCCCTGCACCCACATCCGCAGCTACCGCCCCAAACCGATCATCCGCGGGGAATACCTCGAGCAGGCGGCGAAAATGATCAACGAAGCCAAAAAACCGTTTATCCTGTTTGGCCAAGGGATTATCCTGGGCAAGGCGGAAGCTGATTTTAAAGCCTTTATCGAGAAGACCGGCATACCCGCCGCGGCCACGGTTATGGGGTTGGGCGCGCTTGAAACCGGCCATCCCCTGCATGTCGGCATGCTAGGCATGCACGGCAACTACGCCCCCAACGTATTGACCAACGACTGCGACGTACTGATTGCGATCGGCATGCGCTTCGATGACCGTGTCACCGGCCGGCTAGACAAATACGCCAAACAAGCGAAAGTCATTCACCTAGATATCGATCCGGCTGAAATCGACAAAAACGTGAAAGCCGACGTGCCCGTGTGGGGCGACTGCAAGGAAACGTTGCCCATGTTAACCAAGTTGGTCGACAATAAACGGCATGATGCGTGGCTTGCCCGGTTCCGCGAACTGGAAAAAGACGAAGTGCGCGAAGTCATCCAAGACGAGCTGAACCCAACAAGCGAAACCCTCACCATGGGTGAGGTCATCCGCATCGTCAACGAATTAACCGAAGGCGACGCAATCATGGTTACGGACGTCGGCCAGCACCAGATGGTCACCTGCCGGTACGCCAAGTTCAACAAATCGAGAAGCAACGTCACCTCCGGCGGATTAGGCACCATGGGCTTCGGCCTGCCAGCAGCCATCGGCGCCTGGTACGGAGCGCCTGATCGCACCGTTGTAGCCGTAATCGGCGATGGTGGTATTCAAATGAACATTCAAGAACTTGGCACGATCATGCAGTTCGGCGCGAAGGTCAAGATTCTGATCCTCAACAACGAATTTTTGGGCATGGTACGCCAGTGGCAGCAACTTTTCCACGACAAGCGCTACTCCTTCGTCAATATCACGAGCCCCGACTATGTGACGGTAGCGAAAGGATATAGCATCCCCGGGAAGCGCGTTACCCAGCGGGCCGAGCTCCAAGATGCCCTCCGCGAAATGCTCGACCATGACGGATCGTACCTGCTCGAAGTAATGGTCGGCAAGGAAAACAACGTTTTCCCGATGGTGCCCCAAGGAAGCAGCGTGGCTGAAATCCGGTTGAAATAACCCGGGAATAACCAAAAAGGATTTGATTTAAGAAAATGGATAAGCAAGAATATACCATCACCTTGTACACGGAAAACTCGATCGGCATGATCGGGCGTATTTCCACGATTTTCACCAAACGGAAGATCAACATCGAAAGCATGAACACTTCGCCATCGGAGGCGGAAGGCATTCACCGGTTCACGATTGTCATCCACGAAGCCGAAGACGTAGTCCGCAAGCTGTGCCGGCAGATCGAGAAGCAGGTCGAAGTGCTGAAAGCCTATTACAACACCAATGACGAGGTGATTTGGCAGGAACAAGCCCTGTATAAGGTGCCCACATCGATCGTTACCGAAAAAGCGCCCGTCGAACGGCTGCTGCGCCAGTTTGGCGCCACGGCGGTCGTCATCCGCAATGACTACACCGTATTCGAGACGGCAGGACATCGCGAAGATATTGACAAACTCACCGATGCGCTGACCGAGTACGGCCTGATCGAATTTGTCCGCAGTGCGCGCATCGCGATCATCAAAGACAGCGAAGGCTTCCATAAGAAGCTCAAGGAGTTCGAAGAAGCGGAACCCGCTACCGAAGTCGTTGAAAATGCCTTCTTGGATAAACAAGACAAGGTGTTCACCATGTAGTGATGGATCAGGCATTCAAATTCATCATCGATTCGCGCATGGCATTTGCCCGCATGCTGGACGATCTCTCGGTGGACGAGATCAACGAAGTGCCCGACGGGTTTAACAATAACATCGTCTGGAACTTTGGCCACATCGTAGTGAGCACGCCGATTCTATGCTACGTGCGCACGGGAATATGGCCGGACAGCTCGGCCATACCCTTCGTGGAAGCCTACCAAAAAGGCACAAAACCCAGCTACACGGTGCGTGCGGACGAAGTCAATGAATTGCGGGAACTGGCAGTTTCAACGATCCGGCAAGTGGAAGACGACTATCGCAACGGCCTGTTCGCAGGAATGAAGCCCTTTGACACCGCAACCTACGGCACGACGCTGGGCAATTTCGAAGAACTGCTGGCCACCACCGCCGGACACGACAACTTGCACTTTGGGTACGCCATGGCACAAAAAAAGATCATCAAACACAGTAAGTAACAATAAAAAAACAATAAGAAACAATGACAAATTATTTCAATACCTTACCCCTCCGCGAGCAGTTAAACCAACTGGGACAGGCTAAATTCATGGATTCGTCTGAATTTAAAGACGGCGTGAACGCACTGAAAGGGAAAAAAGTCGTTATCGTCGGCTGTGGTGCCCAGGGCTTGAACCAAGGCCTTAACCTTCGCGACAGCGGCCTGGACATCTCGTATGCCTTGCGCAAAGAAGCTATTGAACAAAAAAGGGATTCGTGGAAAAATGCCACGGACAACAACTTTCAAGTAGGCACGTATGAGGAATTAATTCCTTCGGCAGATTTGATCATCAACCTGACACCCGATAAACAGCACACCGCGGTAGTCAACGCAATACAGCCCTTGATCAAAGAAGGCGCTGCTCTCTCCTACTCCCACGGTTTCAACATCGTAGAAGAAGGCATGCAGATCCGCAAGGATATCACGGTCGTCATGGTGGCGCCCAAGTGCCCCGGATCGGAAGTTCGTGCAGAATACCTCCGTGGCTTTGGGGTGCCGACCTTGATCGCCGTACACCCCGAAAACGACCCGCAAGGGAAAGGGTTGGAAATTGCCAAAGCCTACTGCGTAGGTACAGGCGGGCATCGTGCCGGCGTGCTGCTTTCGTCGTTCGTGGCGGAGGTTAAATCCGACTTGATGGGTGAGCAGACCATTCTGTGTGGCCTGTTGCAAACCGGATCCATCCTCTCGTTCGACAAGATGGTGGAAAAAGGCATTGACCCCGGCTACGCATCCAAGCTGGTACAATACGGCGTGGAAGTGATCACGGAAGCGCTCAAGCACGGAGGTGTCAGCGGCATGCTCGACCGCTTAAGCAACCCCGCCAAAATCAAAGCGTACGAACTGTCCGAGGAACTGAAGGACATCATGCGTCCGTTGTTCCAAAAACACCAAGACGACATCATGGTGGGCGAATTTAGCCGGACGATGATGGAAGACTGGGCAAATGGCGATGCCAACCTGCTGAAGTGGCGTGCAGAAACAGGCGAAACCGCTTTCGAAAAAACACCAGCGGGCGATGTAAAAATCAGCGAGCAGGAGTATTTCGACAACTACTTGCTGATGTCGGCATTCGTACGTGCAGGCGTCGAGCTGGCTTTCGAAACCATGGTAGAAGCCGGAATCAAAGCTGAAAGTGCGTACTACGAGTCATTGCACGAGACGCCGCTCATCGCCAACACCATCGCGCGCAAAAAACTGTTCGAGATGAACCGCGTCATCTCCGATACGGCGGAATACGGTTGTTACCTGTTTGACCAGGCCTGCAAGCCCCTGCTGGCCGACTTCATGGCCAAAATCGATACGGACGTCGTGGGCAAGAACTTTAACGAAAGCAAAGACAACGCTGTTGACAACGTCACACTGGTCGCGATCAACGAAAAATTGCGTAACCATCCCGTAGAGCTGGTTGGGCGCGAGCTCCGCAAGGCCATGACCGCGATGAAGACAATCAAAACGGCATAACCCAGGGCCTACTGGCAAGTAGCTGACACGTCATTGCAAACCACTCAAAACGGCCTGCAATGACGTTTCTTTCGATAAAGCGGAAACTTGCCCCTAGTGTCCTAACCAGGCGGGCACGGAAGTTTATTGGAATTTCCGTAATTTTGATAGCACAAAGCGGGACGTATTTGCCAAATGCCCAACGCACCCGCCAGCGATCAAGCAGTAACTAAACACGAATAAGACAAATGGGAAAAACATTAGTTGAAAAGATTTGGGATGCGCACGTGGTCAAGCGCCAAGAAGGTTTCCCGGACATCCTCTATATCGACACGCACCTGATCCACGAGGTGACCTCGCCGCAGGCTTTTGATGGCCTCCGCAAACGCGGGCTGCCAGTGTACAGGCCGACGCAGACGGTGGCCACGGCGGACCATAACGTCCCGACAATAAACCAGCACCTTCCTATCCGGGAGGAGTTATCGCGGTACCAAGTGGATATGCTCACCAAAAACACCGCGGAGTTTGGCGTGGAACTATACGGCCTGGGCCACCCCTACCAGGGGATTGTCCACGTCATCGGTCCGGAGCTCGGCATCACTTTGCCGGGCAAAACGATGGTCTGCGGCGACAGCCACACGTCTACGCACGGAGCATTCGGCGCCATTGCCTTCGGGATTGGCACGTCGCAGGTCGAGCAAGTCTTTGCCACGCAATGCCTGCTGTTGCAGAAACCCAAAACGATGAAAATCGAAGTGAACGGTGAGCTCGGCAAAGGCGTCGGCGCCAAAGACATTATCCTGTATATTATCGCGAAGATATCGGCTGCGGGCGGCACGGGCTATTTTGTGGAGTACGCCGGTTCGGCGATCCGTTCGCTGAGTATGGAAGGCCGGATGACCATCTGTAACATGAGCATCGAAATGGGTGCCCGTGGTGGACTCATCGCACCGGACCAAACCACCTTCGACTACATCGAAGGCCGTAAGTTTGCACCCCAAGGCGAGAAATGGGAAGAAGCGTTAGCGTATTGGAAAACGCTTTATTCCGACGATGATGCCGAGTTTGACGCCGTGCTCACGTTTGATGCCGCCGACATTCAACCGATGATTACCTACGGAACGAATCCGGGGATGGGCATCGGCATTACCGAGCCGATTCCGACCACGGCATCCCAACCCGACAGCGAGAAGCCTTCCTTCCAAAAGGCGCTGGATTATATGGGGTTCGACGGTGGCGAAACGATTTTGAACAAGCCCGTAGACTACGTATTTATCGGTAGCTGTACGAACTCACGCATCGAAGACCTGCGCCAAGTAGCGGCATTCGTGCAAGGTAAGCGCAAGGCCGAGGGCGTCCAAGTATGGGTGGTGCCCGGTTCGAAACAAGTGGAAGCCCAAGCCAAGGAAGAGGGCATTCACCGGATTTTCGAAGACGCGGGATTCATGCTTCGTGAGCCGGGATGCTCCGCGTGCCTCGGCATGAACGAAGACAAGATCCCGGCCGGCAAGTACTGCGTATCGACATCCAACCGGAACTTCGAAGGCCGCCAAGGGCCCAATGCCCGTACCATGCTGGTGAGTCCGTTAACGGCGGCAGCGGCAGCGATTACGGGCAAGGTCACCGACGTACGGGAGATGTTGAATTAGTCAGTACCATGATTTTTGTGATTGAATGATTGAGATGATCAGGCCGGCTTATCGATATTCCGATTTGACATGCAAATAATTGGCTGCGCGATGGAAGTACACAACCGGCTTGGCAAACAAGAAATTCAAAACATAGCAATCACAAGGATCAAAAAAATCATAGTTTAAGACAATGAAAAAATTTGAAACATTGACATCACGGGTCGTACCCTTGCCGATTGAGAACATTGACACCGACCAGATTATTCCTGCGCGCTTTCTAAAGGCGACCACGCGGGATGGCTTCGGCGAAAACCTATTTCGCGACTGGCGTTATGATAGCGACAATCAGCCCAAATCGGATTTCGTCATGAACGACCCCACCTACATGGGAAAAATCCTGGTGGCTGGAAAAAACTTCGGTTGCGGGTCCTCCCGCGAACACGCGGCATGGGCGATAGAAGACTACGGCTTCGATGTCGTCATCAGCTCGTTTTTTGCGGATATTTTCAAAGGAAACGCACTCAACAACGGCGTGCTGCCCATCCAAGTACCGGAGGCGTTTTTGGAAAAAATATTCAGCGCTGTATTTGCGAATCCCAAAGCGGAGCTAGTCGTGAACCTCGAGGCGCAGACGGTTACCATCCAGGACACCGGCGAATCCTACGAATTTGAAATCAACCCGTACAAGAAGTCGTGCTTGATCAACGGGTATGATGACATCGATTTCATCATCAGCCACAAGGAGCAGATCGAAGAATTTGAGCGGAATAGGCCATTCAGCTATGCCTAAACCCTTCGTCCATATCGACCAGCTGACGGTCCGGCACGGGAACAAAACCGTGTTGGAAGGACTCTCGTGGTCATATGGCAAAGGACAGCATTGGGCCATCGGCGGCCGCAGCGGCACAGGCAAAAGCACGCTGGCCAAGGCAATTGCGGGCCTGCAACCCAGCACGGGCGATATCCGAATCGCGTACGCCGACATCCCCTCCCTGAAGGCCATGGCATTATACGTGCCCAACTGGTATCAGTTTACCAACTTGGAGGGTGACCGCAACTTTTATTACCAGCAACGGTACAACCGGCACCAAGGGCAAGACACGCTAACCGTCAGCGCGGAACTCCAGCACTACGGCGAAAAGGAAAACCGGCCGTTTTCGGCGGTTCTTCCCCTCGTGGAAGCCTTGGGATTTGGCGAGCAACTCGATTCGCAGCTCATCGAATTGTCCAGCGGCGAGCATAAGAAATTGCAACTGGTGAAAGCGTTGTGGCTACGGCCGCAACTGCTGATCCTGGATGAACCCTACACCGGGCTCGACACCGCATCGCGGGTAGCACTCAACCATTGTTTGGACGGATTGGCGAAGGAAGGTTTGCACTTAATCGTGATTAGCAACGATCCGCAGCTGCCGGAGGCCGTCATCCGCTTTGCGGAAATCCGGAATGGGCAGTTAGCCGAAGTGGCGAGTCCAGCGGCATTCACCCGCGACCAGCAACGCGTAAAAAAGGACCTACCAGCATTTCTAAAGACCCACCCCGCGCCCGTTGGCGACATCGTGGTGCGTCTTCATGGGGTGGAGGTTCGCTACGGCGACAAAGTGGTGCTCGACAACGTATCCTGGGAAATCAGATCCGGCGAAAAATGGGTGCTGCAAGGGCCGAACGGATCTGGAAAATCCACCCTCCTTAGCCTGATCAATGCCGATCATCCGCAAGCCTACGGCCATGACATTACCTTGTTTGGCAACAAGCGGGGCAGCGGGGAGAGCATTTGGGACATTAAGGAAAAGATCGGGATGATCTCACCGGAAATGCACTGGTATTTTGACCAGCACGCGACAGTATGGCATACCGTCGCATCGGGATTTTATGACAGCATCGGCTGGTTTATCGATGTCTCGCTTCAAGAAAAGCGCCAAATCGAAGAGTTGTTAAGTTTTTTTGACCTGAGTGCGGTCAAGGACGACCTGCTTCACACCCTCCCGCTAGGAAAGCAACGGCTTGCCCTGCTCGCGCGAACGATCATCAAGAATCCACCGCTATTGGTTTTGGATGAGCCCTGTCAAGGTCTGGACAGCCAGCAAACCCAATATTTCAACGCTATCGTCGACGAATTATGCCAGTACGGCAAGACGCTGATTTATGTAGGACACTACGAAAGCCAATTGCCACGCAGCATCGAACACCGTATCGTACTCGACGGTGGTAAGGTCGTGACGACGGAAAGCACGCGTCCTTCCACCCAACCCGACAAAGAAACGCTTATCCTGGAAGCATCCCCGATGAGCAGTAATTGACATACACACGCATAATGAAGAAGAACATACTAGTCATCCCCGGAGACGGTATTGGGCAGGAAGTGACCCAATGGGGAAAAGCCGTATTGGAACACATCGCCCAAGCGCACGGACATGAATTTTCGTTTGACGAGGGAATCATGGGTCATGCTGCGATCGAAACGACAGGCTCCCCCCTGCCAGACGAGACCTTAGTGAAAGCCCAATCCAGCGATGCCATCCTGTTCGGGGCCATCGGACACCAAAAATATGACAATGACCCGTCTGCCAAGGTACGTCCTGAACAGGGATTGCTGAAAATACGGAAGGAACTGGGGCTGTATGCCAACCTCCGCCCCATCTTGCTGTTTGACGAATTACTGGACGCTTCCAGCCTCAAGCCCGAAGTACTTCGTGGTACGGACATCCTGTTTTTCCGCGAACTGACCGGGGATGTATATTTCGGTGAAAAAAACCGCTCCGAAGACAGGAACTTTGCCTCCGACTTAATGAACTACCACCGCTATGAAGTGGAACGTATCGCCGTCAAGGCCTTTGAGGCGGCCCGCACGCGCCGGGGTAAGCTCTGCTCGGTCGACAAAGCGAACGTACTGGAAACCTCACGTTTGTGGCGGGAAGTGGTCCAGGAAGTTGCGAAAAACTACCCGGACGTAGAAACCGAACACATGTTTATCGACAATGCCGCGATGCAGCTGGTAAAGAACCCGAAGAAATTCGACGTGGTGCTCACGGCCAACCTATTCGGCGATATCCTCACTGACGAAGCGTCTCAGATTGCAGGATCGATGGGCATGCTGGCATCCGCTTCGATAGGCGACGGCACCGGATTCTTTGAGCCGATCCACGGATCGGCCCACGACATCGCGGGCCAAAACAAGGCCAATCCGCTGGCTTCCATCCTATCCGCAGCACTTATGCTGGACATCAGCTTCGGCCTGCACGAAGAAGCCAAGCTAGTCACCGAAGCGGTGGCAAACACGCTGAAAGCGGGGTACCGGACAGGCGATATTGCGGATACCCAGACGGACCCGGCAAAAGTTTTGGGAACGAACGAAATGGGCGAAATGGTTTTGCAGTTTGTGGCAGAAACCCCGACCCTTTCTTAATTTAGAACCAGTTTAACCCAATTTATCCAATACGTAAAAGAAAGAACTATGTTGCACGATCCCAATCACTTGTACATCTTTGACACCACGCTCCGTGACGGCGAACAGGTACCCGGTTGCCAATTGACCACACCCGAGAAAATCGAGATTGCCAAGGACCTGGAAAAGCTGGGCGTGGACGTCATCGAGGCGGGGTTTCCGGTATCCAGCCCGGGCGACTTCCAAAGCGTGGTTGAATTGTCAAAAGCTGTCGACGACGTAATCATTTGTGCGCTCACCCGCGCCAACAAAAACGATATCGACGTGGCCGCCGATGCGTTGAAACACGCCAAACGACCCCGTATCCACACCGGAATCGGGTCGTCGGACATGCACATCAAATACAAATTCAACAGTACCCGCGAGGAAATTCTCGAGCGCGGCGTTGAAGCGGTCAAATGGGCCAAAAAGCACGTGGAAGACGTCGAGTTTTATGCCGAAGACGCCGGGCGCGCCGACATCGAGTACTTAGCGAAAATGATCGAAGCGGTCATCGCGGCGGGTGCTACCGTGGTGAATATCCCGGACACCAACGGATACTGCCTACCCGATCAGTACGGCGAAAAAATACGCTTTCTGAAGGATAACGTAAAAAACATTAACCAGGCGATTATTTCCACGCACTGCCATAACGACCTGGGGCTGGCGACGGCCAACTCCATCGCGGCCATACAAAACGGCGCCCGCCAGGTGGAGTGTACCATCAACGGCATCGGCGAACGCGCAGGCAACACGTCCCTGGAGGAAGTGGCAATGATCCTGAAAGTGCATCAAAAGCGCTTTGGCGGACTCTCGACGAACATTGACAGCACCCTGTTTACGCGGATCAGCCGCAAGGTGAGCACCCTGATGAATATGCCTGTCCAACCCAACAAGGCGATCGTTGGGCGAAACGCATTTGCCCATAGTTCAGGCATCCACCAAGATGGATTCCTCAAGCACCGGGAAAACTACGAAATCATCAGGCCTGAAGACGTAGGCCTGGACGAAGCGGACATCATCCTCACCGCCAGAAGCGGCCGCCACGCACTGAAGTTCCACTTGGAGCGCCTCGGATTCGACCTCAGCAAGGAACAGCTGAACGATGTCTACAAGCGTTTCCTGGACTTAGCCGATTCGAAAAAGGAAGTGACGGATTCGGATTTAGTACAGTTGACAAAAGGATAGCTTATTGCAACGGGGTAAAGGGACGTATAAGATGCAAGAGATTGCTTCGGCTCGCAAAGCCCCACGCAGCCTCGCCTGCCTACCGCAGGCAGGCAATGACGTGATTGTTTAAATCGTCCTGCTCGGCGGCGCAGGTGGCACGACCCTAAGCCGCCTCCCGCCAGTAGTCGGGAAAGAAGCAATGACGGTCTTTTAGCTTGGTCGTCATTACGAGCAAGAGCAGGGTCAGGAGCGATCGAGCGAAGCAATCTCCATAATAAAGGTGAACACGGATGGAAAGAGGCGGATGTGTATATTTTATGACAAATAAAATGAACACCGTAATCTACGTTGGGGTTACATCCGATTTAGAAAGTAGGGTTTGGGAACATAAAAACAAACAGTATCCGACTAGTTTTAGTGCAAAATACAACTGCAATAAACTGGTATATTATCGCTTCTTTTCTAATATCGAAGAAGCAATCGACGAAGAAAAGAGAATCAAAGGTGGCAGTAGAAGAAAGAAAATAATTTTGATTGAACGTATGAACCCTCACTGGGTCGATTTATACGATCAATTAGGTGATTAAAGGTTGCTTCGGTTCCCGCAACCCAGCACAGCACTTGAGCGTCATTGCGAGCAAGCGCGCAGGAAAATGCGATGGAGCGAAGCAATCTCGTCGTCGATCAAGAGATTGCTTCGGCTCGCACAGCCCGATATAGCCTCGCAATGACGGTGTGCGTTCACTTGGGCGTCATTGCGAGCAAGCGCGCAGGAAAATGCGGTGGAGCGAAGCAATCTCGTCGTCAATCAAGAGATTGCTTCGGCTCGCACAGCCCGACACAGCCTCGCAATGACGGTGTGCTTGAACTTGGAGGTCATTATCCTGCTCCGAGCTTGATTCGGGAAATGAGCGCGCAGCAAACTGTGGTAGAGCGAA
>CAYUIZ010000021.1:30311-32368 GCA_964444885.1 uncultured Sphingobacteriaceae bacterium
CCTGCTCCGAGCTTGATTCGGGAAATGAGCGCGCAGCAAACTGTGGTAGAGCGAAGCCTGCCTACCAGGCTGGCTATCTCCATAATAAAGGAAGAATAAGGAAAGGAAGAAAAGGATTTCACAAACTGAATTACAATGCCAGAAATACTTCAACATAAAATAGATCCTGCTGCCGCCCTTGAACGCATCAAAAACGTGGTGACCCGCACGCCCTTGCAATACAACCACCAACTATCGGAGCGGTACGGTGCAAGTGTTTACCTCAAGCGCGAAGACCTGCAGGTCGTGCGTTCGTATAAACTGCGTGGGGCATTCAACAAGATTAACCGTTTAAGTGATGCCCAACGAGCCAAAGGCGTGACCTGCGCCAGTGCAGGCAACCACGCACAGGGCGTGGCATTCTCCTGCAAGAAGCTCGGAATCAGGGGTGTGATCTTTATGCCTGAACCTACCCCCCGCCAAAAAATCACCCAAACCGAAATGTTCGGCAACGGCTATATTGATATCGTGTTGGTGGGCGACACCTTTGACGACTGCCAAGCCGCCGCACTCGAATATACCCAACAGCACGGCATGACGTTCATCCCTCCTTTCGATGATTTGGATATCATCGAGGGACAGGGTACCGTAGGCGTGGAAATACTGGAAGATCTACCCGATACCGATGTCGTCATCATTCCGGTTGGCGGGGGTGGACTTGCGTCGGGTGCCAGCCATTACCTCAGGGAGCGGAAACCGGACATCAAGTTGTTTGGCGTGGAACCCGAAGGGGCACCTTCGTTAAAAACAGCCATCAAACACGGCAAACCCATCGCGCTCGACAATATTAACCGATTTGTAGACGGCGCTGCCGTCAAACGCATCGGTGACCTGAACTTCCTATACTGCAGCACCTTGCTCGACGACGTGCGGCTCATCCCCGAAGGAAAAGTGTGCACCACCATCCTCGAGCTCTACAACAAGGACGCCATCGTAGCCGAACCCGCGGGCGCCCTGGCGGTGGCAGCGCTGGATTTCTACCGCGACGAGATCAAAGACAAGAAGGTCGTATGCGTCATCAGCGGCGGCAACAACGACATTGACCGCATGGGCGAAATCAAGGAGCTTTCCTTGCTGTATGAAGGATTAAAGCACTACTTCATCGTACGGTTTCCGCAACGCCCGGGCGCGTTAAGACTGTTCGTCACCGACGTACTCGGCCCGCACGACGACATCACCCGCTTTGAGTTCATCAAGAAAACCCAGCGCGAGCACGGCCCCGCCCTCGTCGGCATCGAACTTAAAAACGCCGGCGACTACCAAGCCTTCCTGGGCAGAATGCGAAGCCATAACTTTGATTTCAAGGAAATCAACAACGACAAGACGTTGTTTGAGTATTTAGTGTGAGGGGATCGCCCGATTTCCAAAATCAAGCGCAACCCCCGTCTCGCTCCGTTCATCAATAGACCGCTTTTTTTTCAGGTTCGTGTCACTAACAAGATATAACGGCCTGTTCAAGACATTTTTATTAATGCGACTGATGTATTCGCCGATAATGCCAACGGATAACAACTGTACACCACCGATAAACATCGAGCTGATAATTAGTGATGTCCACCCTGTAATAGTCTGCTTCAGAAGAAAATGCGAAAATATCGCATATAGGATAACCAGAAAAGATACACCCGAAATGATGAAACCTAATCGAGTGACAAACGCCAAGGGCTTGTCCGAAAAGGAAGTTACCGCATCCATGGCAAATTTTAGCATCCTGCCCAACGGATAACTTGATTTGCCGTGCTTACGCTTATCGCGGCTGAAATAAACCGCGGTTTGGCGAAATCCTAACCATGCAATTTGTCCGCGTAAAAACTTGTTTTGCTCGGGCATTTGTCGCAGGTACACCACGATTTCCCGGTCTATCAGCCGGAAATCTCCTGTATCCAACGGGATGTCCACCGAGGTAAGGTTTCGCAATGCCCTGTAGAACATCTTGGCAGTGATTTTCTTGAAAAAAGATTCGCCTTCACGGGATTCGCGGCGGGCATAGACCACCTCGAACCCCTCTTGATATTTTT